>NZ_JBHWZP010000387.1:0-8262 GCF_042728395.1 Streptomyces sp. NPDC060205 | reverse complement strand
GCCCCGACCCAGCCCCGTACAGGCGCCCAGCGCGCCCACCCCTGGTAAGCGCCCCGTACAGATTCCGTGGAGATTACGGAACCGAAACTTACGGAAGAGTAAGGATTCTGTCCCGGCCTCCCCCCTTGTGGCCGGATTTCAGGGGTTGACCAGTGCATACGCCACCCCCCACCCCCCTCCGCCACCCCTCCCGCGGCAGCGTTACGTGGGGTAGCTTTCACCGCCTGCGGAGCACCTTCAAGGAGCGGGGATTGAGCGAGTTCACCAACCCTCCCCTGGCGTCGGCACCGCCGGTGGGCGGCCTGGCAGATGCCGTGTTCGAGTATGCCCAGGAGGACCCCCTCTACATCGCGCTGGGCCGCAAGGACGAGCAGGGCAGATGGCGGGACGTCACGTCCGCCGAGTTCCGCGACGAGGTCCTGGCGCTCGCCAAGGGCCTCCTGGCCCACGGCATCCGCTTCGGCGACCGCGTCGCGATCATGTCCCGTACGCGCTACGAGTGGACCCTCTTCGACTACGCACTGTGGTCGATCGGCGCGCAGGTCGTCCCGATCTACCCCACCTCGTCGGCCGAGCAGGTCTTCTGGATGCTGCACGACGCCCAGGTGTCGGCGGCGATGGTGGAGCACGAGGACCACGCGATGACGATCGCCACGGTCATCGACCGGCTGCCCACACTGCACAAGCTGTGGCAGCTGGACGCGGGCGCGGTGCAGGAGCTGTACGAGGCGGGCGGCCACATCGACGACGAGGTGGTGCACCGGCACCGCCGCGCGGTCACCCCGGAGTCGACGGCGACGATCATCTACACGTCCGGCACGACCGGCCGCCCCAAGGGCTGCGTCCTGTCGCACGCCAACTTCATGTTCGAGACGGACACGGCGATCGGACGCTGGGAGCCGCTCTTCCACTCCAAGCGCGGCGACGAGGCGGCCACCCTGCTGTTCCTGCCGCTCGCGCACGTCTTCGGGCGGATGGTCCAGGTCGCCGCGGTCCGGGGGAAGGTCAAGTTCGGCCATCAGCCGCAGCTGAACGCGGCGGCCCTGCTGCCGGATCTCGCCGCGTTCCAGCCGACGTTCTTCCTCGCGGTGCCGTACATCTTCGAGAAGGTCTTCAACGCGGCCCGCCGCAAGGCCGAGAAGGAGGGCAAGGGCGGCCCGTTCGAGAAGGCGGTCGAGGTCGCGGTGCGCTACGCGGACGCGGTCGAGGCGAAGGCCTGGGACATCGGCCCCGGCCCGTCGACGGCCCTGCGCATGCAGCACCAGCTCTTCGACAAACTCGTCTACTCCAAGATCCGTAACGCGATGGGCGGACGCGTACGGCACGCGATGTCCGGCGGCTCCGCGATGGACCGCCGCCTCGGCCTGTTCTTCGCGGGCGCCGGCGTGCAGATCTACGAGGGGTACGGGCTCACCGAGTCCACGGCCGCCGCGACCGCCAACCCGCCCGAGCGCACCCGGTACGGGACCGTCGGCCAGCCCATCCCCGGCACGACCGTGCACATCGCGGACGACGGCGAGATCTGGCTGCACGGCGACAACGTCTTCCAGGGCTACCTCAACGACCCGAAGGCCACCGACGCGGCCCTGCACGACGGATGGCTGGCCACCGGTGACATCGGCGCGCTCGACGAGGACGGCTACCTGACCATCACCGGGCGCAAGAAGGAGATCCTGGTGACCTCCGGCGGCAAGAGCGTCTCGCCGGGCGTCCTGGAGGAGCGGGTGCGCGACCATCCGCTGGTCGCGCAGTGCATCGTCGTCGGCAACGACCGGCCGTACATCGCGGCGCTGGTCACGCTCGACGGGGAGGCCGTCGACCACTGGCTGCAGATGCGGGGCAAGTCCCCGCTCACCCCGGCCCAGCTGGTGCGGGACCCCGACCTGGAGACCGAGGTGCGGCGAGCCGTGGTCGCCGCGAACACCCTGGTCTCCCAGGCCGAGTCGATCCGTACGTTCCGGATACTGGCCCACCAGTTCACCGAGGAACACGGCCTGCTGACCCCGTCCCTGAAACTGAAGCGCAAGGCGATCGAGAACGCGTACGCGACAGAGGTGGAGGCCCTGTACCGCGCGTAGCGCGTCACAGGGGCGCCCCGAAGGGCCGCGGGCAGTGTCGGGCGTAGCCCGTTCAAGGGGCGCGGGGAACTGCGCGACCAGCCCCCACCGGCCCGCACCCGACATCGGACCCCGGACCTGACGCCTCGTCACATACTGCCGCACCACATATTGACGGCCCGTCAGATCCGCCGGATCATTTCGGTCACCCGAGACACCCGAGTCACCCGACGGAGGGGGCCGACCGTGTCACGACCGACCCGCGCCATCGCCGCAGCGCTGGCCGCCACCGCCCTGCTGTTGACGGCCGCCTGCAACTCGGCTTCGTCCGGCGGAACTTCGAAGGCCGGGAACGCCGTACGCGGGGTCACGGACACCCGCATCAAAGTCGGCGGCATCGTCTCGATGACAACCGCGAGCGGCTACTCCAAGAAGGACACCGACCTCGGCGCGAAGGCCCGTTTCGACCGTGCCAACGCCGAAGGCGGCCTGCACGGGCGGAAGATCGACTACCTCGGCGCCGAGGACGACGGCCAGGACCCGTCCAGGAACCTCGCCGCGGCCCGCAAACTCGTCCAGCAGGACAAGGTGTTCGCGATCGCGCCGATGAGCTCGACGACCTTCTCCGGCGCGGACTTCCTGCAGAAGCAGCGCGTCCCGACCTTCGGCTGGGGCACGCTGCCGTCGTTCTGCGGGCCGTCGTACATCTACGGTTTCGGCGGCTGCATGGTGCCGTCGCCGGGCGGCACCATCTCGCAGACCTGGCCCGAGGGTCTGCAACGGGTGATGGGCGGCGCCGAGGGCCGCAGCGTGGCGATCCTGGCCAATGACAGCGACGCCGGGAAGTTCGGCATCCGCACCTACCGGCAGAGCTTCGAGTCGGCCGGGTTCACGGTCACGTACGCCAAGCCGTCGGTGCCCGCGGCCTCCGTGCCGAGCGACTGGTCGGCTTACACCAAGGAGATCCTGCGCAGCGACGGCGGGAAGGCGCCGGACGCGATCGTCTCCGTGATGCAGACCCCGTACAACATCGGGCTGTTCACGGCGGTCAAGCGGACCGGGTACCGCGGTGTGCTCACCGATCCGACCGACTACGACCCGGGGCTGCTCGCGAAGAGCGCGACGCGCAAGGCGCTCGACGGCGTGCACGTCCTGACGTCGTTCCAGCCGTTCGAGCAGAAGAGCGCGGCGATGACGCGGTTCGGGAAGGACATCAGGAAGGCGGCGGGCCAGGATGTGCCGCTCAACATGCACATGATGACCGGCTACATGTCGGCCGATCTGTTCCTCGCCATCGCCGGGAAGGCCGGCAAGGACCTGACGGTGTCGTCCTTCCAGAAGGCGGCGGACGGGTTCGCGGACACCGGCACGCTGGTCGGGGACCGGGCGGAGCCCAAGGGTCAGAAGGAGTCGTTCGGGTGCGGGGCGCTCGTCCAGCTGAAGGGCGGCGCGTACGAGGTGTCGGCGCCCTTCAGGTGCTACCCGCCGATCCCCTTCACGTAGGGCACCCGGCATGGCCGACCTTCTCGGATTCGTGCTGAGCGGACTGGTGTCGGGCGCGCTGTACGCGCTGCTCGCGACCGGTCTCGTGCTCTCCTACTCGGCCTCGGGCCTGTTCAACTTCGCGCACGGCGCCACCGCCTACCTCTGCGCCCTCGCCTTCTACGAACTGCACTCGGGCTTCGGCTGGCCGGCCGTGCCGACGGCGGTGCTGCTGGTGTGCGTCCTGGCGCCCGCGCTGGGCTGGGGCCTGGACCGGCTGATGTTCCGCAAGCTGGCGCGGGTCGGTGAGACGGCTCAGATCGTGGCCACCATCGGGCTGCTGGTGGCGCTGCCCGCGCTGGGCCTGTGGATCGTCGAACTGCTGGCGGACGCGGGCACGTCGGTGAAGCCCGCCGAGAACCAGTTCGGGCTGCCAGGGGTCGGGCCGAGCCCCGCGACGTCCTGGCAGCCGGTCGACGGCGTCGGCGTCGACTCCGACCAGCTGATCATCTGGGCCGCGACGGCCGTGGTGGCCCTCGGCCTGTGGATTTTGATGCGGCACACCCCGCTGGGGCTGAAACTCAGGGCGGCCGTCGACAACCGCTCGCTGGTGGAGCTGCGCGGGCTGAGCGCGGACCGGCTGTCGTCGATCGCGTGGATGCTGTCGTCGGGGCTCGCGGGCCTGGCGGGCGTGCTGGCCACCCCGCTCCTCGGACTCTCGGCCCACGACTTCACCCTCTTCCTCTTCGTCTCGGCGACGGCGGCGGTGCTCGGCCGGTTCGTCTCGGTACCGCTGGCGTTCGTGGGCGGGCTCGGGCTCGGGGTGCTGCAGAACCTGGTCGCCGGGTACGCGGACTTCGCCGAGCGGATCACCGGATTCCGTACCGCCGTGCCCTTCCTGATCCTGTTCGCCGGGCTGCTGCTGCTGACGCGGCGCGGGCGCACGGCGGGCACGGCCGCGGTGGACCCGCCGCCGGTCGACTATCTGACGGGGCGGTCCGCGCTGCGGCGGTGGGGCCCGTGGGCGGTGGCCGCCGTCCTCCTCGCGGCCTCCTTCTACACGGTCACGACCCCCTTCTGGAGCGGCCTCCTCGCCCAGGGGCTCGCCCTGTCCCTCGTCTTCATGTCCTTCACGGTGGTGACGGGGCTCGGCGCGATGGTGTCGCTGGCGCAGGCGACCTTCGTGACGGGGGCGGCGCTGGTGGCGGGGCTGCTGCTGAGTCACGGCTGGCCGTTCGTGGCGGCGGCGGCCGTGGGCACGTGCGCGGCGGCGGCGCTCGGGGCCCTGGTCGCCCTGCCGGCGCTGCGGCTCGGTGGCCGCTCGCTCGCCCTCGCCACCCTCGCGCTGGCCTTCCTCGCCGACCAGGTCCTGTTCCAGATCGGCCGGCTGCGCAACGGCGACACGGGGTGGGCGGTTCCCCGGCCGGTCCTCGGCCCGGTGGACCTGGGCGACGACCGGGCGCTCGGGGTGGCGCTGACCGTGCTGGTCGCGGCAGCGGTCGCCGCGCTCGGCGCGCTGCGGAACTCGCCGTCCGGCCGGGCGATGCTCGCGGTGCGCTCGGCGCCCGCGGCGGCGATGGCGTCCGGGGTGTCGGTCGTCCGCACCAAGCTGCTGCTGTTCACGCTGTCCGCCGGCCTCGCGGGTTTCGGCGGTGTCATGTACGCCTCGTACAACACCCGTGTCACCGCGACCGACTTCACCGCGATGACGGGTCTGATCTGGCTCGCGGTGGTCGTGGCGGCGGGCCTGCGCCGACCCCAGTTCGCGGTGGTCGCGGGCCTGGTCTACGCCCTCGTACCGCACCTGGTCTCGGAACACGTCACCGAGTCGACCCACCTTCCGGTGATCCTCTTCGGCCTGGCGGGCCTGGCCCTGGCGAACGACCCGGACGGCTACTGCGCGGCGGTGCCGGCGCGGTTGCACCGGCGCCGGCTGGCGGGGTCGGGCACGACGCCGCCCGGTCCGGACACGGGTCCGGCGGCCGGGCCGGCCACCGCGCCGCCGACGGGCCCGCCGGCGGCCGGCACGTCGACGGGCGCCCCGCCGGCGACCGCCACGGCCGCGGCCGGCACGGCGGCGACCGCCGGAGTTTCGATCACCGCAGGCTCGACCGGCGCGGGCTCGGGCGGCGCGGACTCGGGCGGTGAGGGCGGCGTCGCGCTGCGGCTGTGTGGGGTCCGGGCCGGTTACGACGGGGCGCCCGTGCTGCACGGGGTCGACCTGGCCGTCCGGGCCGGCGGCATCCTCGCGCTGCTCGGTCCGAACGGGGCCGGGAAGTCCACGACGTGCCGTGTCGCCGCGGGCCTCGTCAGCCCGCTCGCCGGCCAGGTGTACGTGGCAGGACGCGACGCCACACGGGACGGTGCCGTGCGCCGGTCACGGGCCGGAGTCGTCCTCGCGCCGGAGGGGCGCGGGATCTTCCCCGCTCTCACCATCGAGGAGAACCTCGCCCTGTACCTGCGCGGCCGGGACGGACGGGACGCACGCGAGGCCGTCTACGAGCGCTTCCCCGGTCTCGCGGGGCGGCGCGGTGTGCCCGCGGGCGCCCTCTCCGGAGGGGAACAGCAGATGCTCGCCCTCGCCCCGCTCCTCCAGCGCCCCCCGAAGGTCCTGATCGCCGACGAACCCTCCCTCGGCCTCGCACCCCGGGTCGTCGAGGAGGTCTTCCGCCTCCTCACCGAACTCCGCGACCACGGCACGGCCCTGCTCCTCGTGGAGGAGAAGGCCGGCGAGGTGCTGGAGATCGCGGACACGGTCGCGTACCTGGCAGAGGGGCGCGTGGCATGGTGCGGCCCGCGCTCGGCCGTGCGGGCGGACCGGCTGACGGAGGCGTATCTGGGACTGGCGGCCACGCGCGAGGGAGCGGCCCGACCATGACGAGCACGAGCCCCGTTCTGCGGGCCGACCACGTCGCCGTCCGCTTCGGCGGCGTACGCGCACTCGACGACGTGAGCCTGTCCCTGCGCCCCGGCGAGATCTGCGGGCTCATCGGCCCCAACGGCGCAGGAAAGACCACCCTCTTCGACGTGCTGTCCGGTATCCGCCGCCCCGACGCGGGCCGTGTCCGTCTCGACGGGACGGACGTCACCCGCCGCTCCCCCGTCTGGCGCGCCCGCCGCGGAATGCGCCGCACGTTCCAGCGCCAGCAACTGTTCGGGCAGCTCACGGTGGCCGACAACCTCGTGGTGGCCCAGGAGTGGCGCGGTGGCGGAGGCGGACTCACGGCCGACCTGCTGGGGGCGCCCACCCGGCGTACGTACGAGAAGGAGCGCCGGGCCCGCGCCGCCGAGGTCCTGCGGGCCTGCGGACTCGACGGCCTGGGCGACACCTACGCCGCCGACCTCCCCGTGGGCCGCGCCCGCCTGGTCGAACTGGCCCGGGCCGTCGCGGACCGGCCCCGGGTACTGCTCCTCGACGAACCCGCCGCCGGGACGACGGCCGAGGAGAGCCGTCAACTGGCCGCCGTCATCCGCCGGTTGTCCGGGCGAGAAGGCTGCGCGGTCCTCCTCGTCGAGCACGACGTCGCCTTCGTCATGGAGGTGTCCACCCGGATCGTCGTACTCGACCTCGGCCGCGTACTCGCCGAGGGCACCCCCGCCGGGATCCGTGCCGACGAGCGGGTGCGGGAGGCGTACCTGGGGACGACGAGCGGCACAGGAGCCGGGGACCCCCCGGCGCGCCCGGCGCCTTCGGTGTGACGGCACGCCGTCCCTGGTTCGGGCGTCCACGGTTCGGACCCGGCAGAGCGGGTACTTTCCGGCCAATCTCCCTGACGGTCTCCCTCCCGGCCGGCGAACCCGCCGGACAGGAATGCACGACAGCCCGTGATCGTTCACGATGGAGTACCACCCGACGACGTAAGGATCGAAAGCTCGTGAGCAAGGTCCCCCCGATCACCCTGAACAACGGCGTCGAGATGCCCCAGCTGGGCTTCGGTGTCTGGCAGGTGCCGGACGACGAGGCCGAGCGAGCCGTCTCCACCGCGCTGGAGGCCGGGTACCGCAGCATCGACACCGCCGCGATCTACGGCAACGAGGAGGGCACCGGCAGGGGCCTCGCCTCCTCCGGCATCGCCCGCGAGGACCTCTTCGTCACCACGAAGCTCTGGAACGCCGAACAGGGCTACGACTCGACGCTGCGCGCCTTCGACGAGTCCCTGGACAAGCTCGGCCTCGACTACGTGGACCTGTACCTCATCCACTGGCCGATGCCGGACCGGGGCAGGTACATCGACACGTACAAGGCCTTCGAGAAGCTGCACGCGGACGGCCGCGCCAAATCCATCGGTGTCTCGAACTTCCACCCGGAGTACCTGGAGAAGCTGCTCGACGCGACGTCCGTCGTGCCGGTCCTCAACCAGGTCGAGCTGCACCCGCACCTTCAGCAGTCCGCCCTGCGCGAGTTCCACGCGGAGCACGGCATCGCCACCGAGGCCTGGTCCCCGCTCGGCCAGGGCAAGGGCCTCCTGGAGGTCCCGGCCGTCGTGGCCATCGCCCGCAAGCACGACCGTACGCCCGCCCAGGTCGTCCTGCGCTGGCACCTCCAACTGGGCAACGTGGTGATCCCCAAGTCCGTGACCCCGTCGCGGATCAAGGAGAACATCGACGTGTTCGGCTTCACCCTCGACGCCGAGGACATCGCCGCGATCACCGCTCTCGACGAGGGCCGCCGTCTGGGTTCCGACCCGGCGACCGTCAACGACTGAGTCGGCGGCCGTATCAC
>NZ_JBHWZP010000386.1:0-8315 GCF_042728395.1 Streptomyces sp. NPDC060205 | reverse complement strand
CAGGCCACATTGTCTCGTGGGCTGGTATTTGTGTATACGAGACACACACAGCGTGGTCGGGGGCCAGGTATGATCCGGGGCCCCGGACCTTCTGTCCGCTGGGCCCCGCGGCAATCGCGAGGTCACTCTCAAGAGGACGGTTCGGTCACCTTCGTGGCGGTGTCGCCGTCGACGGCCGCGGCCAGCTGCGGCACCAGGCGCTCCAGCATGTAGGGCAGGCTCAGCACCGACACGAAGGACACGGAGTTGCCGTAGTCGCTGGTCTCCTCGACGAAGACCTCGCGGCCCTGCTTCACGACGTCCAGGTCGCCGTAGAGCGCGTTCTTGTGGAGCTTGGCCTCGTCCTTCGCCCTGTCGCCGACGATCCAGACGGCGGCGTCGGTGTTCAGCAGGTCGGTGCGCTCCTTGCTGATGTTGGCGCCGAACTTGTCACCGATGACCTTGTCGAGATCGGTCGGCAGTGTGAAACCGAGGTCGGTCAGGACCCGCGAGCGCGAGTCCTGGCTCCCGAAGACGAAGATGCCCTCGTACGGGGTCGCCATCACGCCCGTGGACTTGGCGAACTCGGGGTTGTCCTTGGCGGCGGTCGCGAAGTCGGACTCGACGCCCTTCACGAGGTCCTTCGCCGCGGACTCCTGCCCGAGCGCCTTGCCGATGATCTCGGTCTGCTGCTGCCACGGCACACCGAAGTCGTTGTACTGCTTGGGCTGCGCCACGACCGGGGCGAACTTCGACAGGGTCGCGTACTGGTCCTTCGTGAGGCCGCCGTACACCGCGAGGATCAGATCGGGGTTCAGCGCGGCGATCTTCTCCGTCTGCGGACCCGTGCCGGTGTCCTTCAGTACGGTCGGGGTCTTCCCGCTGCCCAGTTTGTCGGTGGCCCAGGGGCCGATGGCACCCTTGTAGCCGCCGAGCCACTCGGTGGTCCCGACGGGCACTTTGCCGAGGGCGAGTACGGCGTCCTGGTCGGTCAGCCCGACCGTGACGATCCGCTTCGGCTCCGACTTGACGGTCGTGCTGCCGTATTTGTGGTCCAGGGTCACCGGGAAGGCGCTGTTCGCGGACGCGGACTTGTCCGCGCCCGCCGCGTCGGAGCCGGAGTCGTCGTCGGAGCCGCAGGCCGCCGCGGTGCTGAACAGGAGGAGCGCGGAGGCGAGCGTCGCGACAAGGCGTGCGCCTCTGGAAGAGCCGGGCATCAGTGGTCCTTCACGGTGGTGGTGTCAGGGCTGGTGGTGCTGTGAGGGCTCGGGTGGTGCGTGGGGGTCCGGTCGGCCGTGGCGCGGGTGCCCGACCACGCCGCCCACAGGGAGGCGTAGGGGCCGGCCGCGGCGCACAGCTCGTCATGGGTGCCGTTCTCCACGATCCGGCCGCCGTCCATGACGACGATCCGGTCCGCGGTGGCGGCCTGGGTGAGGCGGTGCGCGACGATCAGCGCCGTACGGCCCTCGACCGCCCGGTCGGCCGCCTGCTCCAGGAGCCGGGCGCCGGTGCTGCCCGCCTCGGCGGTGGCCTCGTCCAGGACGGCCACCGGGGGATCGGCCAGCACCAGGCGCGCCAGGGCGAGTTGCTGGACCTGGGCGGAGGTGAGGCGGTGTCCGCCGTCGCCGACGACCGTGTCCAGGCCGTCGGGCAGGGCCCCGGCCCAGTCGAGGGCGTCCACCGTGGCCAGGGCGGTACGCAGTTCGTCGTCGGTGGCGCCGGGCCGGGCGAGCCGGAGGTCGTCCGCGAGCGGTCCGGCGAAGACGTGCGTCTCCTGGGTGACCAGCGCGACGGGCAGGCCCGCGCGGGGCACGCCGTCGCCGGTCGTCACGCGTACCGAGCCTGAGGTCGGACGGTGCACGCCCGCGATGAGTTTGGCCAGCGTGGTCTTGCCGGCGCCGCTCACGCCGACCAGGGCCACCCGCTCACCCGCCCGGAGGGTGAGGTCCACGTCGTGCAGGACGGGGCGGCCCGGTTCGTAGGCGTGGCCGATGCCCGTCACGGTGACCGTGCCGTGCGCGCCCGTGTCCCGCGACCCGGACGCGGTGGACGGCCGTGGACGCTCGCCCGGCTCCGGCTCCGGCCGCGGCCCGGGGGAGGGCTGGTCGGCGACTCCGACCAGGCGGGCGAGCGCGGCGGTCGCCGACTGCGCGTCGTCGAGGAGGACGAGCGCCTGGTTGACCGGCGAGAACAGACTGTGGAAGTAGAGCGCGGCGGCCGTGGCCGTGCCGATGGACACCGACCCGCCGCGCACCAGCAGGAACCCGGTGACGAGGACGGCCGCGAGTCCGGCGTACTCCGCCACGTGCAGCCGGTTGTAGAAGTTCAGCACCAGCCGCACGCCGCGCAGGGTCAGCTCGACCGCCGCCGACGAACGCCGGGTCACCCGCGCGGTGTGCTCCTCCTCAAGCCGGAACGCCCGTACGGTACCGGCGCCCGCGATGGTGTCCAGCAACTGCTGCTGCTGGGAACCGGTGGCGATCCGCTGCTCGGCGTAGAGCGGCACGGCGTTGCGTACGTACCAGCGGGCGGTGGAGGCCTGGACGGGCACCGCGATGAGGGCCGCGAGGAAGAACCGCCAGTCCAGCGCGGCCATCGCGGCCAGCGTCAGCACGATGGCCAGCAGGGAGCGGGCCAGTTCGGGCAGGGCCGAGCGCACCGCCTCGCCCACCACCGAGACGTCCCGGGTGACCCGGGCGGTGAGGTCGCCCGCTCCCGCCTTCTCCACCTGCTCCAGGGGCAGCCGCAGGGCCTTCTCCACGAACCGCTCGCGCAGTTGCGCGAGGACGGTCTCGCCGAGCCGTGCCACCAGGGCCAGGCCCAGTACGGTGGCCGCGCCCTGGGCGAGGGCGACCAGCACCAGCAGGACGACCGGCTGGGTGATGCTCCCCGGCGGGCGGTGCTCGGCGACCAGGTCCACGATGCGGCCGAGCAGCGGCTGGACCAGCAGGCCGACCGCGGTGGCCACGACCATCATGGCGAACCCGCCGAGGGCCAGCCGGCGGTGCGGCCGCACGAGTTCGCGTACGGCGGCGCGCGTACGGGCCTGGGTCGCGGTGGGCAGCAGCTCCCGGCCCGGGGCGGGCGGCAACTGCTGTCCCGTGGTGCTGGGTTCGTCCAGTCCGGCGGTGGTGTCACTCATGCCAGAACCGCCGCTCGGTAGGTCTCATGACGGGCTATCAGATCGGCGTGCGGGGCCGTGTCGGCGACCCGGCCGCCGTCGAGCAGCACCACCCGGTCGGTCACGGCGAGCAGTGCGGGGCTGGTGGTCACCAGGACCGTGGTGCGGCCCTTGCGGACCTCGCGCAGACCGGTCGCGATACCCGCCTCCGTCACGGCGTCGACCGCGGTGGTCGGATCGTGGACCACCAGGACGGCACGGTCGGCTGCCAACGCGCGGGCCAGCGCGACCCGTTGGCGCTGTCCGCCGGAGAGCGAGCGGCCGCGTTCGCTGACCGCGGTGTCCTCGCCGTCGGGCAGGGTCTGCGCGACCTGGGCGACTCCGGCCGCGGTCATGGCGGGTTCCGGGTCGCCGGACGCGGGTGCGGAGGCCGTCACGTTGTCGCGGACGGTGCCTTCGAAGAGGTCCGCGTCGTGCTCGGCGACCAGCAGCGCCGTACGCATCTCGGCCGGATCCAGGTCCCGCAGGGACACGCCGTCCAGTTCCACCGTGCCCGCGTCGGGGTCCGCCCGCCGCGCCAGGCAGCGCAGCAGGTCGGTCGCGTGGGCGGGGTCGGTGGCGACCACGCCGAGCAGTTCACCGGGCGCGATGTCGAGGTCCACCTCGCGCAGTCCGCCGTGGCTGACGCCGGCCAGCCGCAGTGCGCCGCGCACCTCCGACGGCAGGCTCAGCTCACCTGCGGTGACGCCGTGCGGGGTGGCCAGGACCTCTCCGACCCGGCCGGCCGAGGCGCGGCCCTGGGCGAGTTCGGCGTTGACCCAGGCGAGCACTTCGAGGGGGCCGACGAGGAAGAGCGCGAGCCCGACCGCCGACACCAACTGGCCCAGGCTGATGCTGCCTTCCGCGGCCAGCCGTCCGCCGACCAGCGCCACGAGGGCGATCAGACAGCCGGTCAGGGAGAGCACCATGCCGCTCTGGAAGGCCTGTGCGCGGGCCGCCTTGAGCGTGGCCGCCAGGGAGTCGCGGCTGGTGGTGCGGTAACGGTCGATGGCCGCCGACTCGCCGCCGATGCCCTTGAGGATCCTGAGGCCCGCCACCAGGTCGGCGGCGACGGCGGAGGCGTGTGCCGCGCGCTCCTGCTCGGCCTCGCTGCGGGTCTCCAGGGGCTTGCTCAGCAGATGTCCGAGCCACAGCAGCACGGGTGTGCCGAGCAGGACGACCAGGCCGAGCAGGACCGACGTACGCAGCAGGACGACGGCGCAGGTGAGGATGCCGGCCAGGGACGCGATCCCGTACATGACGGCCGTGTTGACGCCGCCGACCCGCTTGGCGTCCTCGGTCGCGATGTTGGCGAGCGCACCGGGCAGCCGGCCGTCCTCGGCGCCGCCGCCGGGATGCAGGACGCGTCGTACGAGGGCGATGCGCAGGGAGTGCTCGGCCCGGACCGCGGACCGGTCGCCCGCCCACGCGCCGAAGCGGAAGGACAGGGCCAGCCCGACGTAGACCACGGCGAGGACGCCGAGCCACAGGAGGAGGGCGCCGGTGTCGGAGCCGGTGACGGCCCGGTCGATCACCACGCCGATCAGTACCGGGACCAGGGCTTCGCCGACCTGGTGTCCGGAGGCGAGCAGTGCGCCGAGACCGACGTCCCGGCGTTGCTCCCTGACCGACTCCCGCAGGACGTCGCGTCCTGACGGATATGTAGGACTCACCCGCAACCCCTCCGGGATCGGACGAAGAAAACTTAGGTGAGGCTACTCTAAGTTGCTGACCATGGCACTGCCCAGGGCGGGAGCCCTGCGCGGGTGTGGAGTGGTGTCACACCCGCACGGGGCGGGCCGCTCAGGCCGCCGGAACCGCCAAGTCGGCCGCACGGTGGGCGATCAGGGACTCCAGGATCTCGCCGGACCGTACCGCCGTGGTGGACAGCAGGGTCGAGGTGAGGCCGTGCGTGTGCTCGGTCGCGCCCTGCAGATAGATGCCCGCCGTGACATCGGGCGTCAGCTCGACCCGGTGGTCGCGGCCGACGCGCACGGCGTCCTTGTCGTCGCGCAGGCAGAGTTTCGCGGTTCTGCCCAGCAGGGTGTCGAGGTCTCTGGGGCGGTAGCCCGTCGCGTGGACCAGCAGGTCCGCGGAGATCACCTCCCGCTCCCCGGTGGGGAGGTACTCGACGGTGACCTCCAGATGGTCGTCGAGGCTGCGGACGTCCCGGATGCGGGAGACGTTGCGCAGTTGCAGCCGCTCGCGGCCCTGGACCTTCTCGCGGTACATCGTCGCGTACAGCGACTCGATGAGGTCCATGTCGACCACCGAGTAGTTGGTGCTGCGGTGGTAGTCGACCAGGGACTGTTTCACCTCCGGCGTGGACCGGAAGTAGACGTCCACGGCCTCCGGGTCGAAGATCCGGTTGGCGAACGGGCTGTCGTCGGCGGGCGTGTACCCGTACTTGGCGAAGATCGCGCAGATCTCCGCCTCGGGGAAGGAGCGGTGCAGGTAGTCGAGCGCCTCGGCGCCGCTCTGGCCCGCGCCGAGCACCAGGACGCGGCCCACCGAGCCGCCGTCACCGGAGGCGTTCAGCTCCCTTACGCGCGGCACGAGTTCGCTGTTGTGCCAGATGCGGTCCGACAGGGCCGTCTCCGGGGGCAGATGCGGCTCCAGGCCGACGGCCACCGAGATGTTCCGGGCCCGCCGGGTGATGGTCCGGCCCGGCTCGCCGGGTACGCGGCTGACGACGTCCAGCCAGCGGACCTCCCCGTCGGGGCCGGTCACCGGGTCCACGGAGACGACCTCGTCCGAGTAGTCGACGAGGTGCGCCACCCGGGCGGCTGCCCACTCGAAGTACTCGTGGAACTCGATCCGCAGGGGGAACAGCGTCTTGGCGTTGAGGAAGTCCACCATCCTGCCCCGCTCCCGCAGGAAACACAGGAAGCTGAAGTCGCTGGTCGGGTTGCGCATGGTGACCAGGTCCTTGAGAAAGGACACCTGCATCGTGGCGTCTTCGATGAGCATGCCCCGGTGCCAGCCGAACGACGGCTGACGCTCCAGGAATCCCGCGCGGATCCGGTTCTCCGGAGCGGCTTGGGCGTTGTGTTCCTCAACCGCAATGGCCAGTGCGAGATTTGACGGCCCAAACCCTATACCGAGCACGTCAAGGACGGCGTCCGGTTCGTCGTGCAGTGCGTTCACCGCAACTTTTCCTTCCCCTAGGCGCCACTGATGTTAAATAAGGTTAGCCTTACCTTGCAATGGTGTGTCCTAGGAGAGGATCGACTATGCGGGTCGTCATGTTCGGCTACCAGACCTGGGGGCATCGCACCCTCCAGGCTCTGTTGGACTCCGACCACGAGGTGGTCCTGGCCGTGACCCACCCCAAGAGCGACCACGTCTACGAGAAGATCTGGGACGACTCGGTGGCCGATCTGGCCGAGAAGCACGGCGTACCGGTGCTGCTGCGCAACCGGCCCGACGACCCCGAACTCCTCGCCGCACTCAAGGACGCGGAGCCGGACCTGATCGTCGCCAACAACTGGCGCACCGTGCTGCCCCCGGAGGTCTTCGACCTGCCGCCCCACGGCACGCTCAACATCCACGACTCGCTGCTGCCGGCCTACGCGGGCTTCTCCCCGCTGATCTGGGCCCTCATCAACGGCGAGCGGGAGGTCGGAGTCACCGCGCACCGGATGAACGCCGAACTCGACGCCGGTGACGTGCTCCTGCAGCGCGCGGTGCCGGTCGGGGCGGCCGACACCGTCGCCGACCTGTTCCACCGCACGGTCGACCTGATCGGCCCGGTCGTGAACGAATCGCTCGACCTGATCGCCTCGGGCCGCGCGCAGTGGATACCGCAGGACCGCAGCCGGGCCAGCTTCTTCCACAAGCGGTCCCTTGAGGACAGCCGGATCGACTGGACGTGGCCAGCCGAGGACATCGAGCGGCTGGTGCGGGCCCAGTGCGACCCGTACCCGAACGCGTTCACCCACCACCGCGGGCAGCGGATCCGGATCGTCGAGTCCGCGGTCTCGGAAGGCCGTTACGGCGGGACTCCTGGCCGCATCTTCATCCGCGAGGGCGACGGCGTCGTCATCGTCGCCGGTACGGAGGCGAGGAACGGGCGGCTGCGCGGGCTGGTCGTCAAGCGGGTCCGCACCGAGGACGGCGCGGAGCACGCGGCGACGGACTACTTCCGCACGATGGGCGGCTATCTCACGGGTCGCCCGTGAGCGACGTGGCGGTGGCTGGTACAGCGGTGGCGGACGGGATCGTGGCGGACGCGGTGACCGAGGTCGCCGCGTCCGTCGGCGGCCCCGCCGACCGGCTCGCGGCGCTCGAACCCCTGCGCGGGCACACGGTCGTCGTCAAGTACGGCGGTCACGCGATGACCGACGACACGCTCCGGCGGGCCTTCGCGCAGGACGTCCTCACCCTGTACCGGGCGGGCGTCCGGCCCGTCGTGGTGCACGGCGGTGGCCCGCAGATCGCCGCCCACCTCGACCGGCTCGGGCTCAAGTCCGACTTCCTCAACGGGCTGAGGGTCACCACCCCCGAGACCATGGAGGTCGTACGAATGGTGCTGTCCGGCAAGGTCCAGAAGGACCTGGTCGGACTGCTGAACGAGCACGGGCCGCACGCGGTGGGGCTCAGCGGCGAGGACGGCCACACCCTCACCGCGGTCAAGCGCTATGCCAAAGTGGCCGGTGAGAGCGTCGACATCGGCCTGGTCGGGGACGTGGCACGGGTCGACACCGCCGTCGTACGACTCCTGCTGGAGGGCGGCCACATCCCGGTGGTCTCCTCCGTGGGCCGGGGCGAGGACGGGCAGGTCTACAACGTCAACGCGGACACGGCGGCCGGGGCGCTGGCCGCCGCGCTGGGGACGCGGGTCCTCGTCGTCCTCACCGATGTGCCCGGCCTGTACGCCGACTGGCCCGCGAGCGAGCGGGTCGTCGACCGGATCGGGGCGGCGGAACTGGAGCGGGCGCTGCCCGGCCTGGCCGGCGGGATGGGGCCGAAGATGGAGGCGTGTCTGCGGGCCGTGCGGGGCGGGGTGGGGGTTGCCCGGGTCCTCGACGGGCGTGCGCCGCACGCCCTGCTCCACGGACTGGTCGGCGGCGCCGGATCCGGCACGACGATCGTGCCGGACCCGACGGCCTCCGTGGCCCCTGTGGCCCCGGCGGCGCATTCGGCGGCTCCGGTGGCCTGACATACACGTGGTGCC
>NZ_JBHWZP010000385.1:0-8358 GCF_042728395.1 Streptomyces sp. NPDC060205 | reverse complement strand
GTCCCGCCTCCGCGCGATCGTCCCGCTTCCGCGATATCGCGCTCGCTCGCGTGTGACCTACTTGCTCGCGGCGAAGCGCATCAGGGCCTGCTCGTCGCCCTGCTTGATCTTCCCGGTCTCGTTGATCACCTGCAGCTTCCAGGCCCCGCCGACCCGGATCGCCTTGGCGACGGCGCAGCCGTTGTCGTTGCTGAGGAGGCTCGGCCAGATGTCCGCGACCTGCTGCGTGCTGCCACCGCTGGCGTCGTACACCTTGAAGCTGATGTTCCGCGCCTTCTGGAAGGAGCTGCTCTTCTTGTAGGCGGCGGCCACGAAGACGATCGAGGTGATGTTCGCCGGGACACGGGAGAACTCGACGGTCACGGTCTCGTCGTCACCGGCGCCCTTGCCGGTCTGGTTGTCGCCGGTGTGCACCAACGAGCCGTTGCCCAGCGGGTCCAGGGAGTCCAGACCGGCCAGCCGGACCGGGTCCGAGCCCTGCATGGCGATGGCGATCAGGTCGAGGTCCGTGCCGGTCTTCTGGCGCAGCTTGCCGATCAGTCCGCCGCTGCTGCCGACGGTGGGGTCCCAGGACACACCGATCGACAGGTGGGTCACTCCGTCGAGATCCGCCGGGCCGTCTTCCTTCGTAAGCGTGATCATGCCTGTTCCTCTTGATCGTGAGAATGCCTGTATGCAGTGTGCCTGCCCCGTGTCACACCACATAGCCCGGGACCCACGCGAATCACCAGATCCCCGCACCGCTCGGGTCACAGGCGCCCTGATACGCCCATCGGGCGATCCGTCCCGTCGCTGCCATCCGTCCCGTCGCCGCCATCCGTTCCGTCACCGCGAGGAGGCTCACTGCCCCGTCTGGATGTCCCCCCGCGTGGAGGACGCGATCGTCTCGCGGTGGGCGAAGTCGCCCGGGGGGATGCCGGGGTGATGGCCGAGGCGGGTGGACGGTTCGGTGGCGGACGGGTCGAGGGTGAGGCGGGAGACGATGCGGTAGCGGTCGCCGCGGTAGATCGAGTGGACGTATTCGACGGGGCGGCCCGTGGTGTCCGAGGTGAGCCGTTCGAAGAGCAGCGCCGGGGACAGTTCGGGGACGTCGAGCAGTTCGGCCTCGGCGCGGGTGACGACGGTCGGCTCGATGGCCTGGACGGCCTCCTGGACGTGCACGCCGTGCTGTTCACGCAGGTGCTCGTAGAGGTCGCCGGCCTCCAGTTCCTGCGCGGACAGGGTGGGGACCAGATCGGCCCTGATGTGCAGGTGCTCGATGGCCATCGGGGCGCCGTCGACGAGGCGCAGCCGTGCCACGTACACGATCTCGGCGGCGGGTGACATCCGCAGTCTGCGGCCCACGCGTGCGCCGGCCGCGAAGGTGGTGAACTCCAGCAGGCGGCTCGACCAGGTGCCGGAGGCCTGAGGTGCCGTCATGCTCTGCTGCCCGGAGACCAGTTCCTGGGTGATCTTCTCGGGCGCGACGAACATGCCCCGGCCGTGCTCCCGCACCAGGAGGCCCGCGGCCACGAGTTCGTCGACCGCCGCGCGCAGGGTCGGGCGGGACACTCCCAGACGGGCGCACAGGGAGCGCTCGGAGGGGATCGCGTCGCCCGGGCTGCGTGACTCGACGAGGTCGAGGATGAAGTCGCGGACCCGCTCCCGTTTCAGCACCGCACCCGATGCGTCTTCCCTCATGCCGCTCCCACCCTCGTACCGCTCCCCCTCATGACGCTCCCCCCATGCTGTCGCCCTCATGCCGTCGTGCGCGAGCTCCCCTTTACCAGTTGACCAGTTGTCGCGCGCCCTGTCACCCCTGGTCGGGCGAAGTGTAACCGCTGTCTATGGATCGACGCGCGAGTTCCGGACGGCATGAGGCCCAACAACCCATGCAGCAGAAGGGGTTGACGTCCCCGATTGGTCTATGCCAGTTTCATCCCCGCATCGAGAGGTGAGCTGTCCAGTGGGCTTCACTGGTCAGGTGGTCTGCTCATGTCCTCCAGAGGTGAACCGTGAAGCTCCGCTTGTTCGCCGGTGTGTCCGCGCTCGTCGTGACCGCCGGGCTGAGTGCCTGCAGCAGTTCCTCCGACGCCTCCGACGGGCGCACCGCCATCGACGTCTGGCTGATGCGCGACAGCGTCTCGGACCAGTTCCAGAAGGACTTCGTGAAGGGCTTCGAGGCCGCGCACCCCGACATCGACGTCAAGGTGCAGATCCAGGAGTGGGACGGCATCGGCGAGAAGGTCACGGCGGCCCTCGCCAGCAGCGACGCACCCGACGTCATCGAGACCGGCAACACCCAGGTCGCCCAGTTCGCGCAGAGCGGGGGCCTGCTCGACCTCAGTGACAAGGTCGGCGAACTCGGCGGGAAGGACTGGCTCAAGGGCCTCGCCGAGCCCGGCGCCTTCGAGGGCAAGCAGTACGGCATCCCGTACTACGCCGCCAACCGTGTCGTCATCTACCGCACCGACCTCTTCGAGAAGGCGGGCGTCGACCCGGCCGCGATCAGGACCCGTGACCAGTGGACCGCCGCGACCAGGAAGCTCAACACCGGCGGTACGCAGGGCATTTATCTGCCCGGCCAGAACTGGTACACCCTCGCGGGCTTCGTCTGGGACGAGGGCGGCGACCTCGCCACCGAGTCCGGCGGCAAGTGGCAGGGCGCTCTGGACACCCCCGAGGCCGTCCGCGGCATGGAGTTCTACAAGAAGCTGCAGGCACTCGGCAGGGGCCCCAAGGACTCGGACGAGGCCACTCCCCCGCAGGCGGACGTGATGGCCAAGGGGAAGGTCGCCCAGATCATCTCGTCGCCGGGCGGCGCCAACACGGTCGTGGAGAACAACCCCGCGCTCAAGGACAAGCTCGGCTTCTTCCCGATCCCGGGGAAGACCGCCGACGCTCCCGGCGCCGTCTTCACCGGCGGCTCGGACCTCGTCATCCCGACGGCCTCCGCGAAGCAGGACGCGGCCTACACGTTCGTCAAGGAACTCACCGGCGACACCTGGCAGAAGAAGCTCGCCGTCGCCATGAGCTACGTACCGAACAAGACCACCCTGTCCGGTGCGGTCGCCTCCGATCCGGGCGCCTCGGCCATGGCGGTCGGCGCCGCCGAGGGCCACGCCACGCCCAACACCCCCGGCTGGGCCGCCGTCGAGGCCAAGAACCCGATCAAGGACTACCTGACCGCCGTACTCACCGGGGGCGACGCGCAGAAGGAAGCCACCAAGGCGTCCGAGGCCATCACCACGGCGATGAACTCCGGCACCTGAGCCGGCCCGGCCCCTCAACCGTCCTCGCACCGGCCGTCCGTGCCGGTGCCGCGCTGGAGGAAGTGTGCCGTGACGGCCGTCCGAGAGCAGACCGCGCACCACCCCCCACCGAGCGCCGGGCGCCCCCGGCGCTCCCCCGGACGAGGACCGCGCCGCCCGTCGAAGGACGGCGGGCCCGGCGCCTGGCCGTACCTTCTGATCGCGCCCGCCGTCCTCGGCACGCTCTACCTGCTCGTCTATCCGCTGGTCCGCGCGGTGGTGATCTCGCTGCAGGACTTCGGACTGCGTCAGCTCATCCTGGGTGACGCGCGGTTCGTCGGCCTCGACAACTACGGGACGCTGCTGGGTGACAGCCGCTTCTGGGAGGTCGTGCGCCGCACCTTCCTCTTCATGGCGGTCAACGTCGCCCTGATCATGGTGCTGTCCACGCTGGTCGCGCTGATGATCGAACGGCTCGGCCGGTTCGGCCGGTTCGCGGTCCTCAGCTCGCTCGTCCTGACCTGGGCCATGCCCGTCATCGCGGCGACCACCGTCTTCCAGTGGCTGTTCCACTCGGAGTTCGGCATCGTCAACGCGGTCCTCAAGGACCTGGGGTTCGCGTCCTTCGACCGCTACGCCTGGTTCGCGCACGGGCCGGCCGCCTTCGCCATCCTGGTCGCGCTCGTCGTGTGGCAGTCCGTGCCGTTCGCGGCGATCACCCTGTACTCGGCCCTCACCACCGTCCCCGTCGAGCTGTACGAGTCGGCGCGGCTCGACGGGGCGTCGGGGGCTCGAATCTTCCGGTCCATCACCTTCCCGGTCGTGCGGCCGATCTTCCTGCTGGTGTTCTCGCTCGAAGTGATCTGGACGTTCAAGGCGTTCGTCCAGATCTGGGTGATGACCAACGGAGGCCCCGGCGACGCGACCACGATCCTGCCCGTGTACGCGGTCCAGACCGCCCTGTCGAGCCAGCGGTACGACCTCGGGTCGGCGGCCTCCATGGTGACCGTCGTGCTGATGTCGGGCGTGCTGGTCCTCTACTTCCGCCAGATGTTCCGCCAGGAGGACGAGCTCGCATGAGCACGACCCGCCCCCGTATGCGCCGCATCCCCCTCAACGCCGCCGCCGTCGTCACGGTCGTGCTCTGTCTGTTCCCGGTCTACTGGATGGTCGCGACCGCGTTCACCCCGGCCCGCGACATCCAGTCCGACACTCCGCGGCTCGTCCCGCGGACGTGGACGCTCGACCACTTCCGCACCGCTGTCGGCGCCGACGGTTTCGGTCTGTTCTGGCGCAACAGCCTCCTCGTCACCCTGAGCGCCGTCCTGCTCTCCCTCGTCGTCGCGCTCGGCTCCGCCTACGCGGTCGCCCGGATGCGGTGGAAGGGGCGCCGGCAGTTCATGCTCATGGTCTTCATCGCCCAGATGGCGCCCTGGGAGTCACTGATCATCCCGGTCTACATCATCTCCCGGGACACCGGCATGCTGGACCGGCTGCCGACCCTGACCCTCGTCTACTTCATGATGACCCTGCCCTTCACGGTCATCGTCCTGCGCGGCTTCATCGGCACGATCCCGCCGGAGCTGGAGGAGTCCGCCCAGGTCGACGGCTGCACCCGGCCCGGCGCGTTCCGGCACATCGCGTTCCCGCTGCTGGCACCGGGCCTCATGGCCACCTCGCTCTTCGGCTACATCACCGCCTGGAACGAGTTCGCCTACGCCAACTTCCTCATCATCAAACAGCAGGACAGCCGCACCCTGCCCGTGTGGCTGTCCTCCTTCCAGAACGTGTTCGGCACCGACTGGGGCGCCACCATGGCCGCCTCGACCCTCTTCGCGGCCCCGGCGCTCGTGGTGTTCCTGCTGCTGCAGCGCCACGTCACGTCCGGCTTCGCCTCGGGCGCGGTCAAGGGCTGACCCCCGCCACTCCCCCCATGTGCTCCCCGTGTACGCGGCTGCACTCAGCTCCGGAGGCCATCCGTGCCCGCACAGCCACCCGCACCCACCCTGATCCCCCGCCCGGCCCGGGCCGCGTTCCGGCCAGGACACTTCACGCTCGACGCCGACACGACGCTGCGGATCGGCGAGGGCGCCGAACCCGCCGCGGACCTGCTGCGTACCCTGCTCGCCCCCGCCACCGGGCTGCCGCTGCACCCGTCCACGGACGGGCGGTTCACCCTGGCCCTCGACCCTGGCCCCGGTGGGCCGGGCGACCTCGGTGGCGTGGGCGGCTTCGGTGGCCTGGGCGGCTTCGGTGGCCTGGGCGAAGAGGGATACGTACTCACCGTCGCCCCGGACACCGTACTGCTGCGCGCCGCACACCCCACCGGTCTGCTCCGCGGTATCCAGACGGTCCGTCAACTCCTGCCCCCGGAAGCCCTGTCCGCGGATCCGCAGCCCGCCACCCGGTGGTCGCTGCCCTGCGCGGACATCGCCGACGTCCCCCGGCACCCCTGGCGCGGCGCAATGCTGGACGTGGCACGCCACTTCCAGCCCGTCTCCTATCTGCGCCGGTACGTCGACCTGCTCGCCCTGCACAAGATCAGCGTCTTCCACCTCCACCTCACCGACGACCAGGGCTGGCGCATGCCGGTCGCCGCCCACCCCAAGCTCACCGAGATCGGCGGCCATCGCGCCGAGTCGCAGCGGGGCCCGGCCGGCAGCGGCACGTACGACGGAGTCCCGCACGGCGGCGCGTACACGCGAGGCGAACTGACCGGCCTGGTCAGGTACGCCGCCGACCGTGGTGTCACCGTCGTGCCGGAGATAGAGATGCCCGGGCATGTACGCGCCGCCCTCGCCGCCTATCCCTCCTTGGGCAACCACCCGGAGCGGACCCTCGACGTGTGGACGCGCTGGGGTGTGTGCGACACCGTCCTCGGCGTCCACGACGAGGTCCTCGACTTCTGCCGCGGTGTCCTCGACGAGGTCATGGACGTCTTCCCGTCGCCGTACATCCACCTCGGCGGCGAGGAGTGCCCGACCGCCGAGTGGACGCACAACGCCGCCGCGCGGGAACGGGCGGCGGCGGAGGGCCTACCGGGTCCCGAGGCGCTGCACGGCTGGTTCCTCGGGAAGGTCGGCGAGCATGTCGTCCGGAACGGGCGCAGGCCGGTCGGCTGGGCCGAGACCGGCGCCGAACTGCCTCCCGAGTTCACGGTGATGACCTGGCGAGACCCGGCCCACACCCTGACGGCGGCCCACCGCGGCCACTTCGTGATCAACGCCCATCACCGGGCCACCTATCTCGACTACGCCCAGTCCGAGGACCCGGAGGAACCGCAGGCCCAGCCCGGAGCCGTCGTCGATCTGCGCGCCGTCCACGCCCACGACCCGGTGCCGGAGAACGCGGACGCCGAGGCCGCCGGGCGGGTGCTCGGCACACAGGCCCAGCTGTGGACCGAGTTCGTCCCGACGCCCGCACACATCGAGTACCTCACCTATCCGCGGCTGTGCGCCCTCGCCGACCGCGGCTGGAGCGGCGCCACCGAGTGGTCCGACTTCCGCTCCCGGCTCGACGGGCACACGGCCCGGCTGGACGCACTCGGCGTCCACCGCCACCCCTGACCTCACCCCCTAACCCCGTCCCCTCCCCCCGACCCGTCCGTTTCCGGGAATCACCCCACCTTTCTGGAGAGGAACCACCATGAGATTCGCGAAGAACCGGCTGCGCGCCACCGCCCACACCGCCGTCGCGGTGGCCATGGGCGCCGCCGCACTCACCGCCCTTCCGGCCACCGCGAGCGCGGCGGCCGACGGACTGAGCGTCCAGTACCGTACGAGCGCCACCGGAGCCGGCGCCGACCAGGCCGAACCGTGGTTCAAGGTGAAGAACACCGGTACCGCGACCGTGCAGTTGAGCAGCGTCAAGGTCCGGTACTACTTCAAGGCCGACTCGGCGAGCGCCACCTATCGCTTCGCCTGCTCCTGGGCCGTCAAGGGCTGCGCCAACGTCACGGGCACCTTCGGCACGCTCGCCAACCCGACCGCCACGGCCGACCGCTATCTGGAGATCGGCTTCACCTCCGGGGCAGGGTCGCTCGCCCCGGGCGCCGACACCGGCGATCTGCAACTGCGCTTCTACCAGTCGACCTGGGCGGCACTGAACCAGAGCGACGACTACTCCTTCGGCGCCTCCCAGACCTCGTACGGCGACTGGTCCAAGGTCACCGCGCAGCTGGGCGGCGCCACCGTGTGGGGTCAGGCGCCCGCGGGCAACGGGCCGACGGATCCGCCCACCGACCCGCCGACCGACCCTCCGGCCGACGCCGCCACGCTGTTCGACGACTTCAACTACAGCGGCTACAGCGACCCGCGGATCTCGGCGAACGGCTGGAACGTACGCTCCAACTCCGGTGGTCCCGGCGTGCCGGGCGCGACCTGGGCGCCCGACAAGGTCACCTTCGCCACCACGGGCGGCAACTCCATCATGAACCTGGAGACCTCGACCGCCGGCACCGCGGCGAGCACCAAGCAGACCGAGATCCTCACCAAGGCGACGAAGTTCAAGAACGGCACCTACGCGGCACGGGTCCGGTTCAACGACGCGCCCAAGTACGGTCCGGACGGCGACCGCCTCGTCCAGACGTTCTTCACCATCAACGACCTCAAGGCGCCCCTGGCGGACGACTACTCCGAGTACGACTTCGAGTACCTGCCCAACGGCGGCTGGGGCGAGCCGTCCAACATCCTCTACACGACGTCCTGGGAGACGTATCAGGCCGAGCCGTGGGTGGCGGTCAACGAGCACACCGAGGCGAGGCAGAGCTTCAGCGGCTGGCACGACCTGGTGCTGACCATCGACAACAACAGCATCAAGTACTACATCGACGGGCAGCTCTTCGGTACGCACGGCTCCGCATATCTGCCGGAGCGGCCCATGTCGATCAACTTCAACCAGTGGCTGATCGACCTCGCGGGCCAGACCAGCACCACCGCGCGGGCGTACGACCAGCAGGTGGACTACGTCCTGCACGTGAAGGACCAGGTCCTCACACCGGCGCAGGTCACCACGAAGCTGAACGCCTACCGCAGCGCGGGCACCACCTTCCAGGACACCGTGCCCGGCAGCTGACCGCCCGTCCGTAGTCAGTCGTCAGTCTCGTCAGTCGTCAGAAACCGACGTCCGC
>NZ_JBHWZP010000384.1:0-8363 GCF_042728395.1 Streptomyces sp. NPDC060205 | reverse complement strand
TTGGCGCGCATGCGCGGGTCTTTGGCGTATTCCGCATACATGTAGTCGCGTTCTTCGTCGGTGACCATTTCGAGGGTGAGCTCGTCGTGGTTGCGCAGGAAGATGCCCCACTGGCAGCCGGAGGGGATGGCCGGGGTCTTCGCCAGGATCTCCGAGACGGGGTAGCGGGACTCGCGCCGCACGGCCATGAAGATGCGCGGCATGACCGGGAAATGGAAGGCCATGTGGCATTCGTCGCCGCCGGCGGTGTAGTCGCCGAAGTAGTCGACGACGTCTTCGGGCCATTGGTTGGCCTCGGCGAGCAGGACGGTGTCGGGGTAGTGGGCGTCGATCTCGGCGCGGACCTGCTTGAGGACCTGGTGGGTGGCGGGGAGGTTTTCGCAGTCGGTGCCCTCTTCGGCGAAGAGGTAGGGGACGGCGTCGAGGCGGAAGCCGTCGATGCCGAGGTCGAGCCAGAAGCGCAGGGCGGAGACGATTTCCTCGACGACGGCGGGGTTTTCGAAGTTGAGGTCGGGCTGGTGGGAGAAGAAGCGGTGGAAGTAGTACTGCTTGCGGATGGGGTCGAAGGTCCAGTTGGAGGCTTCGGTGTCGACGAAGATGATGCGGGCGTCGGCGTACTGCTGGTCGTCGTCGGCCCACATGTAGTAGTCGCCGTAAGGCCCGGTGGGGTCGTTGCGGGAGGCCTGGAACCACGGGTGCTGGTCGCTGGTGTGGTTCATGACGAAGTCGATGATGACGCGCATGCCGCGCTGGTGGGCGGCGTCGACGAATTCCACGAAGTCGGCGAGGTCGCCGAATTCGGGCAGGACGGCGGTGTAGTCGGAGACGTCGTAGCCGCCGTCCCTGAGGGGGGACTGGAAGAAGGGGGGCAGCCACAGGCAGTCGACGCCGAGCCATTGGAGGTAGTCGAGTTTGGCGGTGAGGCCTTTGAGGTCGCCGATGCCGTCGCCGTTGCTGTCCTGGAAGGAGCGGACGAGGACTTCGTAGAAGACGGCGCGTTTGAACCATTCGGGGTCCCGGTCTTTGGCGGGGGTGTCCTCGAAGGTGTCCGGGACGGGTTCGTTGACGATCATGTGGGTGACCCTCCGGTGGGCGGTGAGGACGGTCGCAGGACGGTCAGTACGTGCGCGGCCCGGTGACCGGGGGTGAGGCGTACGTAGTTGGTCCTGCCCCAGGGGTAGATCTCGCCGGAGAGCTCGTCGCGTACCGGCAGTGACGCGTGCCAGTCGAGGCCGAGTCGTGGCATGTCCAACGAGATGGTGGCTTCCTGGGTGTGGTGGGGGTCGAGGTTCACGACCACCAGAACCGTGTTCGATCCGCGTGCGTCCGTGACCGACTTGGAGTAGGCGAGCACCGCCTCCTTGTCCGTGTGGTGGAAATGCAGGTCACGCAGTTGTCGAAGGGCGGGGCTGCGGCGCCTGATCGCGTTGAGTTCGGCAATCAGGGGCGCGATGCTACGGCCTTCGCGTTCCGCCGACTCCCAGTCTCGCGGACGTAGTTGGTACTTTTCGGAGTTCAGGTATTCTTCGCTGCCGTCGCGCACCGGCACGCCTTCGCACAGCTCGAATCCGCTGTAGACACCCCAGGTGGGGGAGAGGGTCGCGGCCAGTACCGCGCGCAGTTCGAAGGCGCCCCGGCCACCGTGCTGAAGGAACTCGTGCAGGATGTCGGGGGTGTTGACGAAGAAATTGGGCCGCATGTAGGCGGCCGCGTCACCGGAGAGCTCGGTGAGGTATTCGGTCAGTTCCTCTTTGGTGTTGCGCCAGGTGAAATACGTGTACGACTGCTGGAAACCGATCGCGCCGAGGGTGTGCATCATCGCCGGGCGGGTGAACGCCTCCGCCAGGAAGATCACATCGGGATCGGTGCGATTGATCTCCCCGATCACTTCCTCCCAGAAGATGACCGGTTTCGTATGCGGATTGTCGACACGGAAGATCCGTACGCCATGGCTCATCCAGAACCGCAGCACCCTGAGCGTCTCCCGCACCAGGCCCGGCATGTCCTTGTCGAAGGCGATCGGATAGATGTCCTGGTACTTCTTCGGCGGATTCTCCGCATAGGCGATCGTGCCGTCGGAGCGGTGGTGGAACCATTCCGGGTGCTTCTCCACCCACGGGTGGTCGGGGGAGCACTGGAGCGCGAAGTCGAGTGCGATCTCCAGGTCCAGTTCCGCGGCCCTGCGCACGAAGTCGTCGAAGTCGTCGATCGTGCCGAGGTCGGGGTGGACGGCGTCGTGCCCGCCCTCCGACGAGCCGATCGCCCACGGCACCCCTACGTCGTGCGGGCCGGGGTCCAGCGTGTTGTTGGGGCCCTTGCGGAAGGTCGTGCCGATGGGGTGGATCGGTGGCAGGTACACCACGTCGAAGCCCATCGCGGCGATCGCGGGCAGCCGCCGGGCCGCCGTCGCGAACGTACCGCTGACCGGCGGTTTCCCGGGTTCGACCACCGCGCCCTCCGAGCGCGGGAAGAACTCGTACCAGGACCCGAACAGCGCCCGCTCCCGCTCGACCTGGAGGCTCAGCGGGTCGGCGGCGGTGACCAGTTCGCGCAAGGGGTGGCGGGCGAGGACATGGTCCACGTCCGGGGTGAGCGCGGCGGCCAGCCGGGCCGCCGCCGGACGGGCGGTGTCGCGCAGGGCCTCCACGGCGGCGAGGATCGCCTCCCGCCGGCCCTTGCTCTTCGGCACCCCGGCCGCGGCACGCTCGTACAGCAGCGCGCCCTCCTCCAGGACCAGCTCGGTGTCCATGCCCGCCGGGATCTTGATCCGGGCATGGTGGCGCCAGGTGGTGATCGGATCACCCCAGGCCTCCACCGTGTAAGTCCACAGGCCGGGCGCCGGTACGGAGACGGTGGCGCCCCAGCGGTCGGTGCCGGGGGCGAGTTCGCGCAGGGGTGTCCAGGGGCCCGTGCGGCCCTCGGGGCCGCGCAGCACGACGTTCGCGGCGACCGCGTCGTGGCCCTCCCGGAAGACCGTCGCGGAGATCTCGAAGGACTCTCCCACCACGGCCTTGGCGGGGCGGCGGCCGCCCATGACGACAGGACGTACGTCCAGGACGGGGATACGGCCGATCACGGGGGCGTTCACGGGGATGCCTTCGGGGGCGGGGGTGGCCCGCCCGGAGGCGGGCGCCGTGGGCCCGGCCTGGTTCTTCGGCCCGGTCGCAGCGGCGGGACGGGCCGGGCCGGTCCGTTCCGCCGGAGTCGGCTGCTCCGCGGTCCGGGTCTTCGATGCCGGTGGGCGGTCCGCTTTCTCCCCCGGATCCGGGGGTGGTGTGGTGCCGGGCGTCGGGGGTGGTGACGGCTGGTGGTGCATGGCGGGCATGACCGCTCCTGTCCGCGTCAACGTGGGTGGGCGGATGAGAGTGTGGGGAGGTGGTTCCTGTGGTGCGTTACCGAGGGAGCCTTCCCTCCCCTTTCGGGTGGGCAATCCGGCACTTTGTTAACTACTCGCGCGTATGTCCACACACAAGACCGGCCTCGCCCGCTGGGAATCCGCCACTGATCTGCAGTGCATCAACTGATCCGTGAAGCATCTACCCGGGATTCGCGGGACAAGACCGGTCTGTGAAGGTGTTCTTGGTCAAGGGTTGTCGACCTGCAGGAGTTTGTCGGGGGAGCCCGCCCCCACGTCCGACAGAACCCCGTCGGCGGCCCGGTCGGCCAGGGCCCCGGCGACCTCGGCGGGGGCCGCCGAGGAGTGGTCGGCGAGATACAGCGCGGCCGCGCCTGCGGCATGGGGCGAGGCCATCGAGGTACCCGAGAAGGTGGCCGTGCCGGTGTCGCCCGTGTGCGAGGCCGAGGTGACACCCACGCCCGGCGCGAACAGGTCGACCCGCGCGCCCCAGTTGGAGAAGTACGCCCTGGCGTCCTTCGTGTCGCTCGCCCCGACCGTGACCGCCTCCTTGACCCGGGCCGGTGAGTCGAGGCTCGCCCGGCGGTTGTCGTTGCCGGCCGCGATCGTGTAGGTGACGCCGGACGCGATGGAGGTGCGTACGGCGGCGTCCAGCTGCGCGTTCGCGGGACCGCCCAGGCTCATGTTGGCGACGGCCGGTTTCACGGCATGGACCGTCACCCAGTCGATACCGGCGATGACCTGCGACAGCGTGCCGGCCCCCGTGTCGTCGAGCACCCGGACGGCGACGACCCGCGCCTGCTTCGCGACCCCGTACGTCGTGCCCGCGATCGTGCCCGCCACATGCGTGCCGTGGCCCTGGCCGTCCTGCGCGACGGCGTCGCCGTCGACGAAGTCCCAGCCGGAGGAGGCCCGGCCGCCGAAGTCCTGGTGGGTGACCCGCACACCGGTGTCGATGACGTACGCCGTCACGCCCTGGCCCGCCGACTCCGGCCAGGTGTAGCTGCGGTCCAGCGGCGGCTCCCGCTGGTCGAGGCGGTCGAGGCCCCACGGCGGGTCCGACTGCTGGTGCTCGACGCGCACCGTGGCGTCCCGGGCGACCGAGACGACCCGGGGGTCGGCGGCCAGCCGCCGCGCCTGCCGCTCGCCGGCCCGCACCGCGTAGCCGTTGAGCGCCGCGCTGTAGGTGTGGCTTATTCTCGCGCCGTACTCGGCGGCGACCTCCCTGCCCGCCTTCGACGGGGCTTTCGTCGCTCCTTCGAGCGTCACGATGTAACTGCCTGAGACGGAGCCGGCTCTCGCGCTGCCGGAAATCCGCCCCTCGGGCGCGGCGTGCGCCGGCGGAACGGGGGCCGAGACCGCCGCCGCCGTCAGGACCGCGGTCAGGCCTCCCGCCCAGTGCAGCCGCCGTGTGCGCCTCACTGCCATGGTGTGCGCTCCCCTCGTCGACATGCGGCAGCCTCTCGTGCGCCGCGAACCCCCACAACCCCGCACGCCGGTGCGGAATCGGCCATACCGCCCACGCGCCCCGGAGAGTCCGCGCCCCGACCGGGGCGCCCCGTCAGGGGCGCGGGGAACGACTGCGGCCCGCCCCCACCGGCCCGCAGTCGCACCACTGCACTCCCGGCGAAGCACAGCGCAGCGCTGCGCGCCGTGGTTGCGGAGCAACGACGCCGCTACCGTCGTGGATGACGTCCGTACGTCCTTGGCGACAGCGATACGCCCTTTGTGAAGGTGGAAGCTCGTGAAGGCCATCCGCAGGTTCACCGTGCGACCCGTACTCCCGGAAGCCCTCCACCCCCTCAGCGACCTGGCGCGCAACCTGCGCTGGTCCTGGCATGCCGAGACCCGTGACCTCTTCCAGTCCGTCGACCCCGAGCGTTGGACCGCCTCGGGCTGCGATCCCGTACGGCTCCTCGGGAGCGTGTCGTCCGGGCGGCTGGCCCAGCTGTCCGACGACCGCAGGTTCCTGAGGCGGCTGTCCGCCGCCGCCGACGATCTCCACGACTATGTGACGGGCGACCGCTGGTACCAGTCCCAGCCGTCCGAACTGCCCGCCGCCATCGCCTACTTCTCACCCGAGTTCGGCATCACCGCCGCGCTGCCGCAGTACTCCGGCGGCCTCGGCATCCTCGCCGGGGACCATCTCAAGGCGGCCAGCGACCTCGGCGTACCCCTGATCGGTGTCGGACTGCTGTACCGGCACGGATACTTCCGGCAGTCCCTGTCCCGGGACGGCTGGCAGCAGGAGCACTATCCGGTCCTGGACCCCAACGAACTGCCCGTCTCCCTGCTGCGCGAGGCCGACGGCACCCCCTCCCAGGTCTCCCTGGCCCTCCCCGGCGGCACGGCCCTGCACGCGCGGATCTGGCTGGCCCAGGTCGGCCGGGTCCCGCTGCTGCTCCTCGACTCCGACGTCGAGGAGAACGACCTCGGCGAACGCGGGGTCACCGACCGGCTCTACGGCGGCGGCAGCGAACACCGGCTGCTCCAGGAGATGCTGCTCGGCATCGGAGGCGTACGCGCCGTGCGTACGTACTGCCGGCTCACCGGCCACGCGCGGCCCGAGGTGTTCCACACGAACGAGGGCCACGCGGGCTTCCTCGGTCTGGAGCGCATCCACGAACTGTCCTACGAGGACCTCGACTTCGAGGCCGCGCTTGAGGCGGTCAGGGCCGGGACCGTCTTCACGACCCACACCCCCGTGCCCGCCGGCATCGACCGCTTCGACCGGGAGCTGGTGGCCCGCCACTTCGGCCCCGACGCGGAACTCCCGCGCATCGACGTCGAACACATCCTGCGCCTCGGCATGGAGACCTACCCGGGCGGGGAGCCGAACCTCTTCAACATGGCCGTGATGGGACTGCGCCTCGGCCAGCGCGCCAACGGCGTCTCCCTCCTGCACGGCCAGGTCAGCCGCGAGATGTTCTCCGGGCTGTGGCCCGGCTTCGACCCGGCCGAGGTCCCCATCACCTCGGTGACCAACGGCGTCCACGCCCCCACCTGGGTGGCCCCCGAGGTGTTCCGGCTCGGCGCCCGGCAGATCGGCGCGCAGCGCACCGAGGACGCCCTCACCGTCGGCGGCTCCGAGACCTGGGACGCCGTCGCCGACATCCCCGACCAGGACATCTGGGAACTGCGCCGCTCCCTGCGCGAGCAACTGGTCGCGGAGGTACGGGAGCGGCTGTACGCGTCCTGGCGGCAGCGGGGCGCGGGCACGGCCGAACTGGGCTGGATCGACGGCGTACTGGACCCGGACGTCCTGACGATCGGCTTCGCCCGCCGCGTCCCCTCCTACAAACGCCTCACGCTGATGCTGCGGGACCGCGACCGGCTCATGGACCTGCTGCTGCACTCCGAGCGGCCCGTGCAGATCGTGGTGGCGGGCAAGGCCCACCCCGCCGACGACGGCGGCAAACGCCTCGTCCAGGAACTGGTGCGCTTCGCCGACGACCCGCGCGTACGCCACCGGATCGTGTTCCTCCCCGACTACGGCATGGCGATGGCGCAGAAGCTCTACCCCGGCTGCGACATCTGGCTCAACAACCCGCTGCGCCCTCTGGAGGCGTGCGGCACCTCGGGCATGAAGGCCGCGCTGAACGGCTGCCTCAACCTGTCGGTCCTGGACGGCTGGTGGGACGAATGGTTCCGGCCGGACTTCGGCTGGGCGATCCCCACGGCGGACGGCACCGCGGTCGACGACGACCGCCGCGACGAACTGGAGGCCACCGCCCTCTACGACCTGCTGGAGCAGCGGGTGGCCCCGCGCTTCTACGAACTGGGCCAGGCGGGCCTGCCCGACCGCTGGATCGAGATGGTCCGCCAGACCCTCTCCCACCTGGGCCCCAAGCTCCTGGCGGGCCGCATGGTCCGCGAGTACGTCGAACGCCTCTACACCCCGGCGGCGCTGGCCCACCGCTCCATGGACCACCCCGCCGCGAGGGAGCTGGCGGTGTGGAAGTCCCGGGTGCGGGCGGCCTGGCCGCACGTCACGGTCGACCACGTCGAGACGACGGCCGTGACCGCGACGGCCGAACTGGGCTCGACGCTGTCCCTGCGGGTCCTGGTCGGCCTCGGCGACCTGGCGCCGGACGACGTCGAGGTCCAGGCGGTCTCAGGGCGCGTCGACTCCGAGGACCGCATCACGGACGGCACGACGTTCCCGCTGAAGCCGGCGGGCGGCCCGGACGCGGAGGGCCGCTGGCTCTACGAGGGCCCGCTCTCCCTCGACCGCACGGGCCCCTTCGGCTACACGGTCCGTATCCTCCCGGCCCACCGGCTCCTCGCCTCCACCGCGGAACTGGGTCTGGTGGCGGTCCCCGCGGAGGAGCTGACGGAGGGAGCGGGAGTGCTCATGCGGTGAGGTGACGCGGAGCCGGTGTGCGGCGGGACGGCAGGCGGGAATCGGACGACGGGGCCTAGGCCTCGTCGAACTCGGCGCACATCCTCCGCAGCACCGCCCCGCACCGCCGCGCGTACGCGTGCTGCAGACCGCGGGTCGCCGGGCCGCCCGCACGGGTGTACCACTTCGCGGGGCGGCTGAAGGCGGTCACGGTCAGCCAGACCGTGCCGTCGCCCGTGCGGTCGACCACGAAGGCCTCCTCGCCGGACTCCGGGTGGCCGGGCAGGGTGCCGTAGGCCCAGCCGGCGCGGCGCGGTTCGTCGAGGATCCAGACCACGCGGCAGGGCGCCTTGATGAGGGGACCCAGGCCGACCGTCACGTCGACGCCCGGGGCGGCCTCGGCGGCGTCCGTCGTGATGGTGACACCGGCCGCCTTGTGGACCTCCCAGGTCATGACCGCCTGCGAGGCCGTCTTGAAGACCTCGTGGCCCTCGCCTATGCGGGTGCGGACATGCAGGGGGTGGAAGCCGGGTGGGCACCGGCCGTCGCGGGTCGCGCCCACATCCTCGTACGTGAAGGGCATGGGAACCAAGAGTAGGGCGGTACCCGGGACCGTTTAACTCCCGGGGACCCCCCCCCGCAAAACAAGGTGGGGGGCACGCCCCG
>NZ_JBHWZP010000383.1:0-8385 GCF_042728395.1 Streptomyces sp. NPDC060205 | reverse complement strand
GCTTTTGCCCCTTAAGGGGCAAAAGCAGGGGCGCAGCCCCGCTTTTGAGGGGCGCGGGGAACTGCGCGGCCGACCCCCACCGGCCCGCACGTACGCACAACGCGCAGCACCACCCCCCAAGGGGCGCGGGGAACTGCGCGATCAGCCCCCACTGGCCCGCACGTACCGACAGCGCGCGCCGGCGACCCGTATCGTGCCCGGCATGACGGTCGCGGTGCGTGTACACGGGCTCTGGAAGCGGTTCGGGGAGCAGATCGCTGTCGCGGGGATCGATCTGGAGCTGCCCGCGGGCCAGTTCATCGGCCTGGTCGGCCCCAACGGGGCGGGGAAGACCACCACCCTCTCCATGGTGACGGGCCTGCTCCGCCCGGACCACGGCACGGTGGAGGTCGTAGGGCACGACGTGTGGCGCGACCCCACCGAGGTCAAGGCCCGCATCGGCGTCCTCCCGGAGGGCCTGCGCCTCTTCGAGCGCCTCTCGGGCCGCGAACTGCTCGCCTACACCGGCCGCCTGCGAGGCCTCCCCGGCCAGGAGGTCGACAAGCGCGCCACCCAGCTCCTCGACGTACTCGACCTCGCCGGAGCCCAGCACAAACTGGTCGTCGACTACTCCACGGGCATGCGCAAGAAGATCGGCCTGGCCGCGGCCCTGCTGCACAACCCGGAAGTACTGTTCCTCGACGAGCCGTTCGAGGGCGTCGACCCGATCTCCGCGCAGACCATCCGCGGAGTCCTGGAGCGCTACACCGCCTCCGGCGCCACCGTCGTCTTCTCCTCGCACGTGATGGAACTCGTCGAGTCCCTCTGCGACTGGGTCGCGGTGATGGCCGCGGGCCGCATCCGCGCGCACGGCCCGCTCACCGAGGTGCGCGGCGAGGCGCCCTCCCTCCAGCAGGCCTTCCTGGAACTCGTCGGCGCGAACGGCCGCACCACCGGTTCCGACCTCGACTGGCTGGGCGGCGGCGCCCGGTGAGCGCCGCCTCCGTCACCTCCGTCACCCCCGTCGTCGTACGGCTGAAGCTGTCCCTCCTGCGCAACGGTCTGCGGCAGTCCTCCGGGCGCAGGGCCGCGTACGTGGCCTCCCTCGTCGTCGTGCTCCTGTTCGCCGCGCTCCAGCTCCTCGGCCTGATCGCGCTGCGCGGCCATCCGCACGCGCTGAACGTCACGGTGCTGCTGACGGCCGTCCTGGCCCTCGGCTGGGCCGTGATGCCGCTCTTCTTCCCCGGCGGTGACGAGACCCTCGACCCCACCCGCCTGGTGATGCTCCCGCTGCGTCCCCGTCCCCTCGTACGGGCCCTGCTGGTGGCCTCACTGGTCGGCATCGGCCCCCTCTTCACCCTGACCCTGCTGGTCGGCTCGGTGATCGCGACGGCCCACGGGGCGGCGGCGTACGTCACCGGCGTCGTCGCGATCGTCCTCGCGCTCCTGGTCTGCGTGGCCCTCGCGCGGGCCGTCGCGACCGCCAACCTCCGTCTGCTGACCAGCCGCAAGGGCCGTGACCTGGCCGTGCTGAGCGGTCTGGTGATCGCGGTGGGCGCCCAGGTCGTCAACTTCGGCGCGCAGCGGCTCGGTTCGTCGGGCCTGGCCACGCTGGACCCGGCGGTGGACGTCCTGCGCTGGGTGCCGCCCGCGTCCGCGCTCGGCGCCGTGGACTCCGTCAGCGAGGGCTCGTACGCCGTCGCTCTCGCCCAGCTCGCCCTGAGCGGCCTGACCCTCGCGGCGCTGCTGGGCTACTGGCAGCGGGCCCTCACCCGGCTGATGACCTCGCCGGACGGCTCGACCCTGCAGGCCGCCGAACCCGTACGGGACAAGGCGGGACGTACCTCCGGCCTCGGCCGGCTGCTGCCCGCGGGGCGCACGGGCACGGTCATGGCCCGCAGCCTGCGGTACGTGTGGCGGGATCCGAAGACGAAGGCGGCGTGGGTGACGTCGCTCGCGATCGGGCTGATCGTGCCGGTGTTCAACGCGTTGCAGGGGACCGGCTCGGTCTACTTCGCGTGCTTCGCGGCGGGGATGCTCGGCATCCAGATGTACAACCAGTTCGGGCAGGACACGTCCGCGTTCTGGATGGTCGCGATGACGATCTCCTCGACCCGGGACGCGTACGTCGAGCTGCGGGGGCGGGCGCTGGCCCTCCTCCTGATCACCCTCCCGTACACCGCGCTCGTCACCGTCCTGACGACGGCGCTGCTCGGCGACTGGGCCGCCCTGCCCGAGGTGCTCGGGCTGTCCTTCGCGCTGCTCGGCGCGATGCTGGCGACCGGCGCCTGGTCCTCGGCGCGTTTCCCGTACTCGATCCCGCAGGAGGGCTACAAGAACGTCGCTCCCGGGCAGGCGGGGCTGGCCTGGATCGCGATCTTCGGCGGGATGGTCGCGGCCGCGCTGCTGTGCGCGCCCGTCATCGCCCTCACGATCTGGCTGAACGTCTCGTCCACGGGCGAGAACTGGACCTGGCTCCTGCTCCCCCTGGGCACGGCCTACGGCACCCTCCTCACCCTGTCAGGCCTCCACCTGGCCGCCCCCCGAACCGCCCGCCACCTCCCAGAAATCCTGACAGCAGTAAGCAAGGGCTGACCCCGCTGCCCCCAGGGGCGCGGGGAACGGCGCAATCTTTTGTCTTTAGGCCGCAGGGAACGGCGCAGCCTTCCGCCTCCAGGGGCGCGGGGAACGGCGCAATCTTTTAAGGGGCGCGGGGAACTGCGCGACCAGCCCCCACCGGGCCCGCAGCCGGACGACACACCCCCCGCCCCCTACCGCAGCACGTCGTCCAGGAACGGCTCAACCGCCGCCCGCCAAGCCTCCGGCTGGTCGTAGTGGACGAGATGCCCCGCATCCACCACCTCCGCATACCGCCCATCAGGCAGCACCCGGACCATCTCCTGCGACTCGGCCCGCCCCAACTCCCCGTCGAGCCCGCGCACGACCAGCGTGGGACACCGCACCTGCGCCAGCTCCTCCCAGTGCGCGTCGTACACCCACGTCTCCCGCGACTTGAGCATCTGCTCGGGCTCGAAGACCGGCCGCCAGCCGTCCTCGTGCTCGACCATGACCTCGGCGTAGAACTCACCGCGCGAGGTGTTCGGCCGCTCCACCCAGGGATCGTCCTCGCCGAACCACTTCCGGACGTCCGCGAGCGTGGCGAACGGGACCGGCCAGGCCTTGAACCACTCCTCCCACTCGCGCTGGGAGGCCGCCCCGAGCGCCGAGGCCCGCATGTCGCAGATGACCAGGCCCCGCACCAGGTCGGGCCGTCTGGCGGCGAGCTGCCAGGCCGTCAGGGCTCCCATGGCGTGCCCGATGAGGACGGCCGGGGCGAGGCCCAGCTCCTCCAGAGCGGCCTCCGCGTCCTCGACGTACGCCCCGCGTGTGTACTCCGTCTCCGGCGGCTTCGCGCTCTGTCCGTGGCCCCGCTGGTCGAGCGCCACGGCCCGGTGCCGCTCGGCGAGCCAGCGGGCGGTGGACGCCCAGTGCGAGGCGCGGCCCATGAGCCCGTGGAGTAAGAGCACGCCGGGCGCCTGCTCGCTGCCGCCGGCCCTCGCCGTGCCCGCGCCGCCCCTGCCCGGATCGGTCTTGGGAGGGTCGGCGAACTCCCAGGCAGCGAGGCGTATCCCGCTCGCACCGGTCACGTCGATGCGCCGCACCATACGCTGGCACCCCCCTTGATCCGCTCGGCCGGCTCGTCCCGCACGAGCCCGCCGGTTCACCCGTACCGTTCGCCGTGCCGCTGCTCCTGCTGGTTGTTCCTGCGTAATCAGTGGTCGATCCGTCACCCATACGCTATCGAATGCGTATTCGAAAGTGGGCTTCTCGGCGGTAACACCCCTCCTTCGAGTGACCACGACCAAGGATTGACCGCCGCCGCCGAGGGGAGATCTTCAACGGGAGGCGGGCCGCTCGGGGAAAACGGTCCGAAGGGGATGACCCTGGGAGCTCGGGGCTCCGGGTCAGCACAGGGGAGGACAGGCCTCGGCGCCACCGGCCGCCGAGGCCCTCTTCACGTCCGCGGCACATCCTTGCGCCCCCTCCCCGACCGCGCGTCGGCCCCGCTGCCGTCCCGGTCCAGAGCCCTCAGGTCATATGCCTTTCGCGACAGCCTCGCACGGGAACGGCGCGTTCGCTGCGATTCCGCGCACTGAATCTCTGTTTCTGAGGGAACGCCGAGGTGGGGCAACTGAGGTGCGCGTGAAGGGAGTTGACGGAGTGTTTCGCGACGGGGAGAGGTGGCCGCGAGAGGCCCTGGTCATGGCCCCGCCTTCCGGCACGCTCCGCTGCGCGCCGAAGCGCACGACGGCGCCCGGACGGGCGTACGGAGATCCGCACGGCCAGCCCGGGAAGGACGCGCGGACGGCCCCGCCGCCCGTACGGGCCTGTGCGCTGTGCGCACAGGAGGCGACAGGCAGTAGTCCTGCTCGCTCCTACCGCTTCGCCACGAACACGTGGGACGCCACGTCCGACTCCAGCTCCGCGGCTTCGCCGCCGCTGCCCACGAGCACCCCGCCCGCGGACTCCGTCACGCTCACGACCGAACCGGGCTGTACGCCCGCCCGGCGCAGCGTGTACATCAACTGCGCGTCCGTCTGGATCGGCTCGCCGATGCGGCGTACGACGACCGTCTTGCCGTCGAGTCCCGGGTCGAGGTCGGCCAGCGAGACCATGCCCGCGTCCAGGAAGGGGTCCGCCCCGTCCTTCTCGCCCAGCTCCTCCAGGCCCGGGATCGGGTTGCCGTACGGCGACTCGGTCGGGTGGCGGAGCAGTTCGAGCACGCGGCGCTCGACCGCCTCGCTCATCACGTGCTCCCAGCGGCAGGCCTCCGCGTGCACCTGCTCCCACTCCAGACCGATCACGTCGACGAGCAGGCACTCGGCGAGGCGGTGCTTGCGCATCACGCGCGTGGCCAGCCGGCGGCCCTCCTCCGTGAGCTCCAGGTGGCGGTCGCTGGCGACGGCCACGAGACCGTCGCGCTCCATGCGCGCCACGGTCTGGCTGACGGTCGGCCCGCTCTGGTCGAGCCGCTCGGCGATCCGGGCGCGCATGGGGACCACACCTTCCTCCTCCAGCTCAAGGATGGTGCGGAGATACATCTCCGTGGTGTCGATCAGTCCGGACATACGTGCCCCTCGATTAGCTCTGCCGGAGGCTGGGTGGCTCACCGGCGTGTGCGCTGGCCCTGGCATCAATTCTGACGCATCCCACTGACAACCGTGCCGCGCCGTGGGAACCACGTGGTGACGAGTGCCTGCGCGATGCGGCCGGGCCCGGCGCACGGCCGGGTTGGAGAGGGACCCTCGTCACCCAGTGTCGCCCCTGCGGAGCGTATTGACACAGCAGTGGTCCAGACCGCAACGTGATCCGCGACACGACAGCGGAAGGGGCTTCGCCGATGAGCGACAGCAAGCTGGCCGGGCAGTTCTTCGACGCCGCGATCGGCCTGCTGCAGCGGGTACGGGACGAGGAGGCCGCGTCGATCGAGGCCGCCGGGACGATGATCGCCGACACGGTCGCCGACGGCGGGCGGCTGTTCGCCTTCGGCGCGGGGCACTCGTCGCTGGCCGCACAGGACCTCGTCTACCGCGCGGGCAGTCTCGCGCTGATGAACCTGCTCGCCGTGCCGGGCGCGGTCGGCGTCGACGTCATGCCCGCGACGCTGGGCTCCGCGCTGGAGCGGGTCGACGGGCTCGCGAGCGCGGTCCTCGGCGCCAGCCCCGCCCGCTCCGGGGACCTCCTGGTGGTCATCTCCCTCTCCGGGCGCAACGCGCTGCCCGTCGAGATGGCGATGAGTGCCCGCGCGCTCGGGCTCAAGGTCATCGGGGTCACGTCGGTCGTGTACGCGTCCGAGACGGCGTCCCGGCACGCGTCGGGGACGTACCTGAAGGACCACTGCGACGTCGTGCTCGACTCGAAGATCGCGATCGGCGACGCGGAGCTCAGCCTCGACACGATTGCGGCGCCCTTCGCTTCCGCGTCCACCGTCGTGACCTCGGCGCTCCTGCAGTCCGTCATGGCGACGGCCGCGGGTGTCCTCGCGGAGCGCGGGTTCGAACCTCCGCTTCTGCGGTCGGGGAACGTGGACGGCGGGCTGGAGTGGAACGACCGGGTGTTCGAGGAGTACGGGGACCGGATCTTCTACTGGCAGCGCTAGCCTGCCGGCCGGTGCGCCTTGAGTGCGGCGCTTCGCCCCTGCACCGGGCGCGTTGTCGAGTGCGGGTCGCTGGTGGCTGGTCGCGCAGTTCCCCGCGCCCCTGGAAGGCGGGGCTGCGCCCCTGCCCCCACGCGTTGCCGGGTGCGGGCCGCCCGTGGCCGGTCGCGCAGTTCCCCGCGCCCCTGAAAAGCCGGCTTCGCCGGGCTTTTCTTTTCAGGCCGGTGGGGGGCTGGGGGCGCAGCCCCCAGGGGGGTCACGTAAGGGTTGCCGCCAGGTCCAGGGCCGCCGCGATGCGGACGGCGACATCCTCCGCGTACGTCGCGTCGAACCGTTCGAACTGCGTGCGGCTGGCGCCGCGCAGGAACGTGACGACGCCCAGCGTCCGCCCACGGCTGCGCAGCACGACGCACAGCGCGTGCACCGAGTCGGCGGGCCACTGCCGGGCGACGGCCCAGTCGCGCGTACGGTCGGGCTCCGTCGACCCCGCACTGGCGCGCACGGAACCGATCCGCTCGACGCACTGCAGCGCCGGATGCCCGTCGGAGTAGCGCACGGGCAACCCGGCCCGGCCCGCGGGCAGGCTTGGCCCAGGTGCTCCGGAAGGCGTCGCGGGTCCCCGTACGAGCCGGACCGGACCCTCGCCGTCCGCCACCGAACCGCCGGCCACCCGGTCGATCAGCGCGTGGTCGGCGAACCCGGCCAGCGCGAAGTCGAGGTGGACGGACGCGGCCTCCGCGGGGTCCTCGCACTCGGCGGCGGCCCGCGCGGCCCGGTGCAGCTGATTCGTCCTGAAGCGCAGCAGCGCCGCTTCCTGCTCGGTCTGCTTGCTCTCGGTCACGTCCTGGAAGAGCCAGCCCACCCCGAGCGGAACCGGTTCCTCCGTGAGCGGTGAGGCGAGCCGCAGGAAACCGCTGCGCCAGCAACGGCGCTGCTCGCCCTCCGCGGTCCGCAGCGTCACCCACATCTCGGCGGGCGCCGGCGGCGCACCCTCCGCGAGGACGTGCGTGAGCGCGCTCTCCAGCTCCTCCACGCCCTGCGCGATCAACTCGCCCAGCGGGCGGCCCAGTACGGCCGTACGCCCCGTGCCGAGCGCCCGCGCGGCGTGTCCGTTGACCACGGCGGGCCGCAGATCGGCGTCGACGAGGACGACACCCCAGGAGGCGTCGTCGAACAGCGCCTCGCTGAGGGCGATCGACCGCTCCAGATCGATCTGCGCGTGCACCTCGCTGAAGGCGCAGTACACCCCGGCGGGCTTCCCGTCGGGGCCAGGAACGGCGGCCGACTGGGTCCGTACGAGCACCCGGCCGCCCTCCTTGGTGAGCAGCGCGAACTCGTGGACCTGCCGCCCCGGGGCCTGCATCGCGGACAGCAGCCGGCTCTCGACCTCCTCGGCGTCCGCGGTCCGCACGGCCCAGCCGGCGAACCCCTGCCGCCCGACCGCCTCGGCCGCGGTCCAGCCGAGGATCCGCTCGGCCTCGCGGTTCCAGTGCGTCACCACTCCGTCGGCGTCGAACGCGCACAGCGCCGCGTCCATCCCGTCGAGCAGAGCGGCCAGCAGATCGGCCCCGTCCCGCTCCGGCTCGTCCGGCCCGAGCTCGTCCGTGGTCCCACTACGCCGCGAAGCACTCACCTGGCACCCCCTGCAGGCCGTGTCGGCGTGTCCTGCGCGGTGTGCCCGCGCGTCTGTCCACTCACTACGAATCACTCACTAGGAATCATTCAACTCGAACGTGACGCAGCCCACATCTGGTTCCCGCAAGATTGCGGAAATCGTTGTGCGCGGGCACGTCACCCCCGGTCGGCCGGATCTCCGTCGTCCCGGCCCCCTCCACAAGATCGCTTCCCTCGTCGCCGCCGTCAACGCGTCGGAGCCCCGGAAAATCGGCGTCCCGGAAAATCACTTGAGCGCAGCCGCGACGGTTCCTAGTGTGTGTCGCACGCCGAAAGGAGGTGATCGGGTACATGTCTGAAACCCGGACCAGCGAGGTGGCTGCGGGCTAGCGGCCCGTCACCACACACAGTGCGGTGCCGGACCAGCGCGCGAGACGAGCGTGCAGCCGGCCCAATCTCAGCAGTCACCCGACCCGCGTGCTTGCCGGTAAGTCCGGCCGGCCCCCTCCTCGGAGGGGACCCGAGCACGCGGGTCGTCTGCGTTCCCACAGCGGCGGAACCCGGAAGGGACGGCCGCCACCGGGCCGTACCCGTTGTCGCGCGTGTCGCACATGTGGCGGCGCTCCCCGTGACCC
>NZ_JBHWZP010000382.1:0-8450 GCF_042728395.1 Streptomyces sp. NPDC060205 | reverse complement strand
CCTGATTGGGGACGGGGCGAAGCCCCTCCCCGAGGGGCGCGGGGAACTGCGCAGTCTTTTGTCTTTGGTCTTTAGGGGCGCGGGGAACTGCGCAGTCCTTTGCTTTTAGGGGCGCGGGGAACTGCGCAATCCTTTGGGCCCACCCCCACCCGCCCGCACTCGAAAACGCGCCTCTCAGCGGAGCGTCACGCGCCCCCGACAGCCGTCAGCAACGCCAATGGCGCGGCCGCGGACCGCGACTCCCGTACGCACGCGTGCGGATACGGCACCGGCTCCGCATGCGTGCCACGCCCGTACCCCGCCAGAACCTCCGGCAGCCGATGCCCCGCGACCGCCGCCGCGTCCACCAGCCCGTGCGCCACCGCGCGCGCCTCGTCGTGCAGCCCGTACCGCGCGAGCCCCAGCGCGATCAGCGCGTTGTCGTGCGGCCACACCGACCCCCGGTGGTACGACAGCGGATGGTACGCGGGCTGCCCCGAGGCGACCGTCCGTACGCCCCACCCGGAGAAGAAGTCCGGCTCCAGCAGCCGCCGCCCCACCAGTTCCCCGTACTCCTTGTCCAGCAGCCCGGACCACAGCAGATGCCCCGCGTCGGAGGCGAGCGCGTCGACGTGGTTCCCGTCGCCGTCGAGCGCGAGCGCGGGGAACGCCCGGTCGGCCATCCAGAAGTCCCGCTGGAACCGGTCCCGCAGATCCCCGGCGGCCTGTTCGAGGAGTGCCGCGTACACCTCGTCGTCCCACACCGTCCGGGCGAGCTGCGCGGTCCGGCGCAGCGCGTCGTACGCGTACCCCTGCGCGCCCGCGGCCGTCACGGGCCCGGTCGGCCGGCTGCCGTCGCCCGAGCAGATCGCGCCGGGGGAGTCCTTCCAGTTCTGGTTGGCGAGTCCGCCCTCGTCCGCGCGGTAGACGAGGTAGCCGCGCGAGGTCAGCCCGCCGTGGTCCAGCATCCAGCCGATCGCCGCGCGGGCGTTGGGCTCCAGGCGGCGGGCCAGCGCCGTGTCACCGGTCTGTTCGACGTACGCGCCGAGGAGGACCAGGAAGAGCGGGGTCGCGTCGACGGAGCCGTAGTAGCGGCCGTACGGCACCTGTCCGAAGTGGGCCAGTTCCCCGTGCCGCACCTCGTGCACGATCTTGCCCGGCTGGGAGACCGTGCCCACGCCGACCTCGGTGGCCTGGGCCGCGGCGAGCGCGGGCAGGGTGGCGGCGGCGAGCTGCGGCCGGTAGGGGAGTGCGAACAGCGAGGTCAGCAGCGCGTCGCGGCCGAGTAACGTCAGGAACCACGGGACTCCGGCGGCGGGCACGCGCAGCGCTTCTCCATCCGGCCCGGTCGCCGGTACCTGGAGCACCGCCAGGTCGGCCAGACCCCGCGCGCACGCGGCGGCCAGCTCGGGCCAGCCGGTCGGGAAGGGCACGCCCTGCGCGAACTCGCTCTCCAGCGCGTGGAGTCGGGCGTTCGCGGCGGCCGGGGTGAGGGGCACCTCCGGGGCCGGCATGCCGTGCGGGCGCGCGGCCACCCGCAGGGCGAGCTCGGCCGAGCCGTGCGGTTCGAGGTCGAAGGTCCACACCAGGCGCCGCGCGCCCGTGCCGGTCTCCTCGACGCCGTCGGGCGCGGGCTCGCCGGTGACGGTCGTACAGGACCGCCACTCGCCGCGCTGGTAGCTGAACTCCACGCCGTCGTCGAGGACTTGACGGGAGCGTACGGCGCCGGTCTTCGCGTACGTCCGGTGGTCGGAGCGCAGTTCGAACTGGTCCGTGAAGTCGGCGTCGGCGGTGACCGCGATGCGGACCGTCGTCGGCACCGGGCGGTTGCTGGTGATCCGCAGCGATTCGACGAACGAGCCGTCGGCGACGGCCTGTTCGCGGAACAGGGTGTGGGCGGGCGGCTCCTGCCGGCCGCCGCGCGGCACGAGGACGCAGCGGGCCGTGTCGCCGTCCGTCACCGGCGACAGCGCCTCGGGCACCGCGCCGTCGACGGTGAGCTGCCAGCGGCTCAGATGCCGGGCGTCGCGCACGAACATCCCGTCGGGGGCGGAGTGCGAGCCGCCCCCGCCGCGTACTCCGCTGATGTCACCGCCGTCGCCCACCGCGACGAACGTCCCGCCGTGTACGAGCAGATGCTGCCGGTCCGTCATCGCAGGTCCCCTCCCAAGGCACCCTCGCCGAACTTCTCCGTGGCGCCGAACGTCTCCGTCGCGCCGAACGTCTCTGTCGCGCGGAACTCTTCGTCCCTGCCGAGCTCTTCGGCCCTGCCGTGCGCCGCCCCGTGCGCCGTCCCGTGGAGCAGGTCCAGCGTCAGCGCCGCGGTCCAGCTGAAGCCGAGCGCCCCGCAGGCCTCACCGGTGTACGGGTCCACGTACTCGGCGAACCCGGACGTGTCCGCCGTGTCCAGCAGCGCGTCGCGCAGCCCGGCCGCGTGCGCGAGCTCCCCGTGCAGCCGCAGCCCCCGCTCCACCAGCCAGTTGGTGTTGAACCAGGCCGGCCCCCGCCAGTACCGGTGCGGGTCGAAGGCGTGCCCGGTCAGGTCGTAACTCGGTACGAGGCGGGTCGTGTCCCCGAGCCCGAAGTGCGGGCCGCGCAGGGTCCGTACGAGCGTCGCGGCCGTCTCGCGCGGCAGGGTCGGCAGGATCAGCGGGACGAGACCGGAGACCCCGCGCTCGGGGATCGGCTCGTCCGTGCGCACGTCCCGGCAGAAGAACATGCCCTCCGCGGGGTCCCACAGCCGGTCCACCAGTGCCGCCGTCAACCGTTCCGCGCGCGCGTGCCGGGCGGTGCCCGTCGCGCCCAGCTCCCGGGCGATCCGCGCCAGCGCGTGCTCGGAGGCGATCAGCAGCGCGTTGAACGCCGGGTCCTCCACGGCGAATTCACCGCCACCGCCGCCACCGCCACGGGCGCCGGGGCGCGTACCGCCCCCGTGACCGCCGCTCCCGTGACCCGCGTCCGCGTGACGGCCGTCCGCGTACTCGCCGTCCCGGTAGTCCGCCGCCAGCCGCACGTACCGGCCGTAGTCCAGGTCGGTGGGCCGGTCCTCGGCGGCGCCGTGGTCCAGATCGGCGCGGCGGAAGGAGCGGGCCGGCGCCGGGGTGACGCGCGACAGCGGCGCGTCCCAGCTCGGCGCGTTGTCCATGCCCTGCTCCCAGGGGTGGACCACCGAGGCGAGACCCCCGCCGCCGAGGTCCCGGCGGTGCAGCAGATAGCGGTGCCAGGCGGCGAGGCGCGGGTACATGCGGGCCAGGAAGGACCGCGACCGCGACAGCCCCGGGTCGGCGGCGTGCACCAGCCACACGGCGAGCGCGTGCACCGGTGGCTGCACGATGCCCGAGGTCTGTACGGTGCCGGGGGCGCCCGCGGCCCGCCCCGCGGTCGAGGAGCGCCAGAAGTCCGGGCTCGGGAAGTACGCGTCGAGGGGGACGGCAGGGTTGAACACGATGTGCGGGATGCGGCCGTCGCCCCACTGCGCGTCGAGCAGTGTCTCCAGCTCGGTCTGGGCCCGCAGCGGCGACAGATGCCGCAGCCCGATCGCGATGAACGCGGAGTCCCAGGACCACTGGTGCGGATACAGGCTGCGCGAGGGCACGGTGGACGTGCCCCGCCAGTTGCCGTCCAGCACCCGGGCCGCCCTGGCGTGCAGCGATTCGGCCGGGCGGGCCGGATCGTATACGGCGGTCCGGGCCCGGCCGGTCTCGCCCTGGCCGGTCAAGGGCGGTGAGGCCGCGGGGCGTACGGGATCGAAGTGCACAGTGCGGCGGGCGGTGAGCTGGGTTGTGCGGTCCACTCAGGTCTCCCCGAAGACATGGCGCCGACCAGTTCGGCAGTAGCTACCGTAGGGTTACGTCTATTTAACACGCAAAACTCAATATGTAATGCAGAGTTGGTGAACGCAAGGGGTGCGTATGACCGGAACCACAGGGAGGAGCGACATGGCCGTCAGGACCGGGAAGGCCGGGAGCCAGGCCAGCTCGGGTGACCTGCTGGAGCTGGTGCGCAGCGGGCGCGCCACCACCCGTGGAGCGTTGCAACAGGTCACCGGGCTGTCCCGGGCCACCGTCGGCCAGCGCCTCGACCGGCTCTTCCGGGCCGGCTGGCTGCGCGAGGGTGCCGGGGGCCCGGTGGACTCACCGCTCGGCGGACGCCCCTCGGTCCTGCTGGAGTTCGACGACTCCCACGCCGTCGTCCTCGCCGCCGACCTCGACACCCGGCACGCGCGCGCCGCCGTGCTGTCCCTGACCGGTGAACTGCTGGCCGAACACGCGGGCCCCCTGCGCGTCGAGGACGGCCCGGACGCGGTCCTCGGCGAGCTGGGCCGCTGGTTCGCCGAACTGCTTAAGAAGGCCGGGCACGAGGCGGCCGAGGTGTGCGGGATCGGGCTCGCCGTACCGGGACCCGTGGACACCGACACGGGCCGGGTCGTCCAGCCGCCGATCATGCCCGGCTGGGACGGCTACGACATAAGGGGCCGCCTCACCCGCGCCTTCACCGAGCACACGGGCACCGGACCGGTCCCGGTCCTGGTCGACAACGACGCCAACCTCATGGCGTACGGGGAGCAGCGCACCGCCCACCCCGACTGCTCGGCCTTCGTCCTGGTGAAGGTCTCCACCGGTATCGGCGCGGGCGTGGTCGTCGGCGGCACGATCTTCCGGGGCATCGACGGCGGAGCCGGGGACATCGGGCATATCCGGGTCCCGGAGGGCGCCGACGCGCTGTGCAGATGCGGGTCGTACGGCTGTCTCGCCGCCGTCGCCAGCGGCGGCGCGGTGGCCCGCAAACTGGCGGAGTCGGGGGTTGCGGCGGCGTCGGGCTCGGACGTGCGCGATCTGCTCACCTCGGGGCACCCCGGCGCGGCGGCGTTCGCGCGGGAGGCGGGACGGCACGTCGGTGACGTCCTCGCCACGGTGGTGACCCTGCTCAATCCCGGCGTCCTGATGATCGCCGGAGATCTGGCCGGAACCGCCTTCCTCACCGGCGTACGCGAACTGCTCTACCAGCGGGCCCTGCCCCGCTCCACCGCTCACCTGGACGTGGTGACGTCCCGGCTCGGCGAGCGGGCGGCCCTGGTCGGAGCGGGTGCGCTGGTCGTGGAGCACCTGTACGCGCCCGAGCGGATCGAGGAGCGCCTGCTCGCCCTGGGCGTGTGAGGCGCCGCGCGCGCGGGCGGGCCGGCGGGCCGTGCGGGGCGCCCGTGCGAGGCGATGTGACGGTGGTGTTTCCGGTCGGGGAACGCGTCCGCATGATGAAATCCGGGCCCCGGGCACGGCGTGATTCTCGCCACGCATGATCGATGTTTCGCTCAGATGAGCGGATCTTGGGTGGCTGCACTTCTCCAAGGGGTGGCACTCAGTGCCACCCTTTGATCATTGACGACGTGAACTCAGACGTGCCGTAAGTCGCTCAGGTGAGCGCAATGCCGGGTCTGTGAGCGTCGACGCCTTCAAGAAGTGAACGCTGTAGGCGCCAACGGCTTACCATCCCTTGACTTTCGATCTGGTGGCGGACGAGTGGTTACAGCCGTATGACGCGCAAGTGGACGTACCCAGACGCCTTCGATCTGGGTATGTTCCCCGTCGTCAGGGCAGCCACCGCGTCGTCGAGGAGTCGAGACCCGTGTCGGAAAACAAAGATCCCCACGTAGCCGCGAGCGGCGACAGCGGCGTCGAGAACGTGAAGTTCGTTTATGACTTCACCGAGGGCAACAAGGAACTCAAGGACCTGCTCGGCGGCAAGGGTGCCAACCTCGCCGAGATGACCAACCTGGGTCTCCCCGTGCCTCCCGGCTTCACCATCACCACCGAGGCCTGCAAGACCTACCTCGACAGCGGCGACGAGCCCGCGGCACTGCGTGACGAGGTGAGTGCACACCTCGACGCCCTCGAAGCGACCATGGGCAAGAAGCTCGGACAGGCCGACGATCCCCTCCTCGTCTCGGTCCGCTCCGGCGCCAAGTTCTCCATGCCCGGCATGATGGACACCGTCCTGAACATCGGCCTCTCCGACAAGTCCGTCCAGGGCCTCGCCAAGCAGGCCGGGGACGACCGCTTCGCGTGGGACTCGTACCGCAGGCTCATCCAGATGTTCGGCAAGACCGTCCTCGGCGTCGAGGGCGAGCTGTTCGAGGACGCGCTGGAGGCGGCCAAGCAGGCCAAGAAGGTCGCGGTCGACACCGATCTCGAAGCGGCCGACCTGAAGAAGCTCGTCACCAAGTTCAAGAAAATCGTCAAGACCGAGGCCGGCCGGGACTTCCCGCAGGACCCGCGCGAGCAGATGGACCTCGCCATCCACGCGGTGTTCGACTCCTGGAACACCGAGCGGGCCAAGCTCTACCGCCGCCAGGAACGCATTCCGCACGACCTCGGCACCGCCGTCAACGTCTGTTCCATGGTCTTCGGCAACCTCGGCCCCGACTCCGGCACCGGCGTCGCCTTCACCCGCGACCCCGCCTCCGGGCACCAGGGCGTGTACGGCGACTACCTGCAGAACGCGCAGGGCGAGGACGTCGTCGCGGGCATCCGCAACACCGTCGCGCTCGCCGACCTGGAACAGATCGACAAGACGTCGTACGACCAGCTCATGCAGATCATGAAGACCCTGGAGAACCACTACCGGGATCTGTGCGACATCGAGTTCACCATCGAGCGCGGGCAGCTGTGGATGCTGCAGACCCGCGTCGGCAAGCGGACGGCGGGCGCCGCCTTCCGTATCGCCACCCAGCTCGTCGACCAGGGCCTCATCGACGAGGCCGAGGCGCTGCAGCGCGTCAACGGCGCCCAGCTCGCCCAGCTGATGTTCCCCCGCTTCGACGAGGGGACGAAGATCGAGCAGATCGGCCGGGGCATCGCCGCCTCGCCGGGCGCCGCGGTCGGCAAGGCGGTCTTCGACTCGTACACGGCCGTCAAGTGGTCGCGTTCGGGCGAGAAGGTCATCCTGGTCCGCCGCGAGACCAACCCCGACGACCTCGACGGCATGATCGCGGCCGAGGGCATCCTCACCTCGCGCGGCGGCAAGACCTCCCACGCGGCCGTCGTGGCGCGCGGCATGGGCAAGACCTGTGTGTGCGGCGCCGAGGAGCTGGAGGTCGACACCAAGCGGCGCCGGATGACGGTCGGCGGCGGACAGGTCGTCGAGGAGGGCGACGTCATCTCCATCGACGGCTCCTCCGGCAAGGTCTACCTGGGCGAGGTCCCGGTGGTCCCCTCCCCGGTCGTGGAGTACTTCGAGGGCCGGATGCACGCGGGAGCCGACGACGCCGACGAGCTGGTGGAAGCGGTCCACCGCATCATGGCCTTCGCCGACCGCAAGCGCCGCCTGCGGGTGCGCGCCAACGCCGACAACGCCGAGGACGCGCTGCGCGCCCGCCGCTTCGGCGCCCAGGGCATCGGCCTGTGCCGCACCGAACACATGTTCCTCGGCGACCGGCGCGAGCTGGTGGAACGCCTGATCCTCGCGGACACCGACGCCGAGCGCGAGGAGTCCCTGAAGGAGCTTCTGCCGCTCCAGAAGCAGGACTTCGTGCAGCTCTTCGAGGCGATGGACGGCCTGCCCGTCACCGTCCGCCTCCTCGACCCGCCGCTGCACGAGTTCCTGCCCGACATCACCGAGCTGTCGGTGCGGGTGGCGCTCGCGGAGGCCCGCCAGGACCCTCACGAGAACGAACTGCGCCTCCTCCAGGCCGTCCACCGGCTGCACGAGCAGAACCCGATGCTCGGCCTGCGCGGCGTACGCCTCGGCCTGGTCATCCCCGGCCTGTTCACCATGCAGGTACGCGCCATCGCCGAGGCCGCCGCCGAGCGCAAGAACGCCAAGGGCGACCCGCGCGCCGAGATCATGATCCCGCTCGTCGGCACGGTCCAGGAGCTGGAGATCGTCCGCGAGGAGGCCGAACAGGTCATCGCCGAGGTGCAGGAGCACACCGGCGTGAACCTGAAACTCTCCCTCGGCACGATGATCGAACTGCCGCGCGCCGCGCTCACGGCCGGCCAGATCGCGGAGGCCGCGGAGTTCTTCTCCTTCGGCACGAACGACCTCACCCAGACCGTCTGGGGCTTCAGCCGCGACGACGTGGAGGCCAGCTTCTTCACGGCCTACCTGGAGAAGGGCATCTTCGGGGTCTCCCCGTTCGAGACGATCGACCGCGACGGCGTCGGCAAGCTCGTACGCGACGCCGTGAAGGCCGGCCGCGAGACCCGCCCCGACCTCAAGCTCGGCGTCTGCGGCGAGCACGGCGGCGACCCGGAGTCGGTCCACTTCTTCCACGAGGTGGGACTCGACTACGTCTCCTGCTCCCCCTTCCGCATCCCGGTGGCCCGCCTGGAAGCGGGCCGAGCGGCCTCGACGTCGACGGGCAGCGACCACCGCTAGCCCCTCCCAGGGCTCCGGGTCCGTCCTCCGCCACCACCCTCACCGACGGCGGACGGACCCGGCGCACGAAAACGAGGAGGCGGCACCCTGTGCGGGGG
>NZ_JBHWZP010000381.1:0-8526 GCF_042728395.1 Streptomyces sp. NPDC060205 | reverse complement strand
CCCCTGAAAAGCGGGGCTGCGCCCCGGCTTTGGTCTTTAGGGGCGCGGGGAACTGCGCGAGCAACCCCCACCGGCCCGCAGGCAAGACACGGGCGTCACCCCCACCCCCCAGGGGCGCGGGGAACGGCGCGACAAGCCCCCACCGGGCCGCGGGCAAGAAACCGGCCGGAGCCACCCCGCCCCTCAGGGGCGCGGGGAACTGCGCGGCCAGCCCCCGCCGGGCCGCGGGCGGGAACCGGCCGGGGCCGCGCGGGCCGCCGAGGCGGTGGAGCGCCGGTTCAAGAACGGGCCGTGCCCGTGCCCTTTTCCGCGTCCAGTGCGTACACGCACCGATCCTTGCTGCACGCGTACACCACCCCGTCCTTGACCACGGGAGACCCCGTGATCTCCCCACCGGTGGCGAGCTTCCAGCGCAACCGGCCGTCGTCCGCCTTCAGCGTGTACAGCAGGTGGTCCGTCGAGCCGAAGTGGATGCGGCCGTCGGCGACGGCAGGCGCCCCCACCAGGTCGCCGCCCGCCTGGAAGCGCCACTTGGGTGTGCCGGTGACCGCGTCCAGGGTGTAGAGCCCCTTGCCGCTGCCCACGTGGACGTGTCCCGCCGAGACGAGCACCGGGTCGATGGAGGACCGCGCCTCGGTCGCGATGCGCCACCGGTCACGGCCGTCGGTGGCGTCGAGCGCGTACACCGTGCCGAGGTAGTCGGCGAGGTACACCCCGCCCCCCGTGACGGCCGGCCCCGGCGCGAACGTGGGCGCGCTCAGGAACACCGCCGGCGCCTCGAAGTGCCAGCGCACATGCCCGCCGGCGATGTCGATGGCGAGGACGCGCGTCCCGGCGGACACGTACACGTATCCGTCGTCGGCGTGCGTGATCCGCACGGGCACGCCCCCGCAGGAGGCCGCGTCGCCGATCGGGTACGACCAGCGCTCGTCCCCCGTACGGGCTTCGAGCGCACGCAGCCGGGCGTCCTTCCAGACGTAGACCGTGCCGTCGTGGACGGCGGGACCGGCCTCCGGCGACTCGAAGTCCGTCTGGGCGCCGGTGATCTCCCAGAGCTTCTGCCCGTTGGCGGCCTCCCAGGCCTGTACGCCGCCGCCGCGCGTCCCGGTGACGACCGTGCCGCGGTCGGCCTTGAGGGAGTACACCCAGGCGTCGGTCGGCAGCCGCCACAGGTCGGTGCCCTCGCGGGCGTCGAGGGCGAAGAGCGTGGGCCCGTCGGAGGCGTGCACGCGCCCGTCGGCGACCGCCATCGACCAGGCGACGTCGCGCGTCTTGAAGCGCCGCCGCCCGGTGGCCACGTCCAGCGCGTGCACCTCGAAGGAGGTGACGTAGACGAGGTCGCCGGCGACGGAGGGCGTCCCCCACACGTCGTTCGACATCCGGAAGCGCCACGGCCGCCAGGAGGAGCCGCCGTCGGGCCCGGCGGGCGCGGGGACGGCCGCCACGGGTTCGGCGCCGTTCACACCGGGGCGCGAACGGGACCAGGCCGCCGCGAGTCCGGCCTCCGGAGGGGGCGCCTTCACGGCCGCCGCGCGGGCGTCGGCGACGCGCGGGCCGGGACCGATCGGCACCTGCGCACCGGCGAGCCGTACGGGTCCGGCGTCGGGCGCGCCACCCGGCCGGCCGACGCCCGCGCCGACGGGCATGCGCGGCGGCCCGGACGACGGCATGGGCGGGATCGGCGGGTCGTGCGGCGGCGGGGGCGGCACCACGGCCACCCCGCGTCCGCCGCTGCGGCCGGACGAGGGCTTCGGGGCGGGGCGACCGCCGCGCCGCGTCTCGATGAGGCTGACGGCCCGCTCGGGCAGCCACGCGGACGCGGTACCGCTGTCGTCGGAGCCGGAGCCGAAGAGGTGGGGTGCCAGCTGCGCCTGGAGGTCGGCCGGGTTGGGGCGGGCCGTCGCGTCCATCTGCATGCAGGACTCGATCAGCGGACGCAGCTCGTCGGGGAGCCCTTCGAGGTCCGGGCCCTCCCTGAGGAGCATGAAGACGGTCTCGACGGGGTTCGCGCCGTGGAAGGGCGCGTGGCCGGTGGCGGCGAAGACGAGCATCGAGCCGAGCGAGAAGACGTCGCTAGCGCCGGTGACGCTGCGGGAGTCCTTCGCCTGCTCGGGTGACATGTAGGCGGGCGTGCCGACGGCGACGTTCGTCATCGTCAAACGCGTGTTCGAGACACCGGAGGCGATGCCGAAGTCGATGACGCGCGGCCCGTCCTCGACGACGAGGACGTTCGACGGCTTCAGGTCGCGGTGGACGAGACCGGCGCCGTGGATGGACTGCAGGGCCTCGGCGACGCCCGCGGCGAGCCAGCGGACCGCCTGGGCCGGCATGGGCCCGCACTCGGTCACTATCTCTTCGAGGGAGGGCGCGGGCACGTACGCGGTGGCCAGCCAGGGCACGGCCGCGCGCGCGTCGGCGTCGACGACGGCCGCCGTGTAGAAGCCGGAGACGGCACGCGCCGCCTCGACCTCGCGCGAGAAGCGGACGCGGAACAGCTGGTCCTCGGCGAGCTCGGTCCTGACCGTCTTGATCGCCACGCGCCGGCCGGAGGCCGAGCGCGCGAGATAGACCAGCCCCATGCCGCCGGCTCCCAGCCGTCCCAGCACCTCGAACGGCCCGATCCGCCGCGGATCGTGCTGTGTCAGCTGATCCACCACTTGCCTGCCACCTCCCCGTACGCGGCCGCGCTTCCAGCCACCGCTCCAGCCGCAGCATCGCCACTGCGCAGCGTCTCACCACCGAACCGCTCCGGCGGCACGCACCCCGATTCTTCCTGTCCTGCGCTCCGGTTGCGAACCCGGGACCCATTCGGGATGTCTCCCACTATTCCCGGGCAAACACCCCGCCTCCCCCTTGCTTTTCAACGTCGGGCGGGGCTTTTCGGTGCCTTTCAGAGCTTCCCGCAGGGGTTTCAGCCGTGGAGCATCGCCCATTTCAGCGGCGCAGAAACCTGAAATTGAGCGCTGGAGCACGGCTCGTCCCCCATCGTGGACGCCTCATCACCCGTCCCGGCGCTCCAGCAGCGCGAAGGACGCCCCCTGATTGTCGCTGACGACGGCCACCCGCCCGTACGAGGTGTCGAACGGCGGTGCCTGGACCCGGCCGCCGAGCCTCACCACCGCGCCGAGCGCGGCTTCGCAGTCCTGGACGGCGAAGTGCACGAGGAAATGGGGCGGCATCTCGGCGGGGAAGACGTCGGAAATGTGGGCGCGGCCGAATTCCCGGGTGGCGCCCGGCCCGAAGAGGGCGTCGCGGAAGAGACCGGGATAGAAGGCGTCGGCGGTGGCCGTGTCCCGTGAGTACAGCTCCACCCAGCTGAAGGTGCCCGTCCCGCGTCTGCTGCCGAAGCCGGGGTGCGTACCGGCCTGCCAGAGCCCGAAGACCGCGCCCTCGGGGTCGGCGGCGAGGGCTCCGACCCCGTACGGGCCCACCGGCACGGGGGTCGTGACGATCTGGCCGCCGCCCTTGCGGATACGGTCGGCCATGTCCTGGGCGTCCGGGGTGGCGAAGTAGACCGTCCAGACGGTGGGCATCCGCCCGTCCCGCTTGGGCACGAGGGCGGCAACGGCCTCCCCACCGAGCCGGGCCCGCACGGCACCCGCGTACGGGCTGTCCCCCCACTGAGCACCCTCCCCCCGGGCCCCGGCCGTGTCCCCGGCCCCGGTCCTGTCCCCGGCCACCCCCTGGGCCCCGGCCCCGGCCCTGATTCCGTCCCCGGCCTCGGTCCCGGTCCCGGCCTCGGAGGGGGCGGTGCCCTCCGATGAGCCGGCAGCCGACGACGGGCCGGCAGCCCTCGTCGGGCCGCCAGCGGCTGACGGCCCGACGGGGGCCGTGGGGCCTGTGAGGCCCTCGGAGTCTGCGGAACCTGCGCGGTCGGCAGGGCCGGCGGAGTCAGCAGGACTTGCGGGGCCCGCAGGCCCGGCGGGGCCCGCAGGTTTGGCGGGGCTCGCGGAGCCAGTCGGGGCTGCGAGGGCCGCAGGGTCCGCGGGGTCGGCCGGACGTGCGGAGCCCGCAGGCCCAGCGGAGCCTGCGGGACCCGCGAGGCCGGCAGGGCCAGCGGAGTCGGCGGGCCCTGCGAGGCCCGCAGACCCGGCGGCGCCCGCGGAGTCAGCCGGGCCTGCGAAGCTGGCGGGACCTGCGAGGTCCGCAGGGTCCGCAGGACTTGCGGAGCCCGCAGGTCCAGCGGAGCCAGCGGGGCCAGCAGACCCGGCGGGGCCAGCGGAGTCGGCGGGTCCTGCGGAGTCCGCAGACCCGGCGGGGCCCACGGAGTCAGCCGGGCCCGCAAGGTCCGCCGGGCCTGCAAGATCCGCCGGGTCCGCGGAGTCGAAGGTCCAGCCGAACAGTCCGCCATAGAAACGCTTGCCCGCCTCGACGTCCGGCAGCTGGGCGTCGATCCAGCAGGGGACGCCCTCGGCGAACGCGGCAGAGTCAGATCCAGCCATGCGGCCAAGCTAACGGCGTTCCACGCATCCCGCAGAGCGGGCGCCTCCAGCACCCCGCAGGTCCGCGCACCCCATTTGCAGTCGGCCGAATCGCGCTCCGATCACCCCTCGGTAAGCTGACGGCATGACAGGACAAGTGCGTACCGTCGACGGCCGTGTGGCCGGTCGGCGCGGGCAGGCGACGCGGCAGAAGCTGCTCGACTGCCTCAGCGAGATGCTCAGCTCCTCGCCCTACCGCGACGTCAAAGTCATCGACGTCGCCCGGAAGGCGGGCACTTCACCGGCCACCTTCTACCAGTACTTCCCGGACGTCGAAGGTGCCGTCCTGGAGATCGCCGAGCAAATGGCGGCCGAGGGAGCCGGGTTGACCGAGCTCCTCGAAGGACGCTCCTGGGTCGGCAAGGCGGGCTGGCAGACCGCGCAGGAACTCGTGGACGGTTTCCTTGAGTTCTGGCGCAAAAACGATGCCATCCTCCGGGTCGTCGACCTGGGCGCCGCCGAGGGCGACAAACGCTTCTACAAGATCCGTATGAAGATCCTCAACTCCGTGAACAACTCCCTCACGGACACGGTCAAGGAGCTCCAGGCCAAGGGCAAGGTCGACAAGGACGTCAGCCCCGCGGCCATGGCGGGCTCCCTCGTGGCGATGCTCGCGGCGGTGGCCTCGCACCAGAAGGGCTTCCAGACGTGGGGCGTCAAGCAGGCTGAACTGAAGCCGAACCTGGCACTGCTGGTGCACCTGGGTGTGACGGGCAAGAAGCCGACCAGGTAGGCCGCCCAGGCGTTCCCCACGTTTCCAGCTCGCCGCTTCCAGGCCCATGTCCTGTCACACAGGCGGCAGTTCACCCCGAAGGCATCCCCGGCGGACTCCTCGGTGGATTCCCTGGTGGATTCCCTGGTGGACTGCCGCCTGTCGCGCTCCCGGGCCCTGCCCCGGGCCGAGGCCCAGGCCCAGATTCAGCCCAGAAGCAGCCCAGATTCAGGCCCGCACCCGTCACCTCCGTACGATCCGGAACAGCCGGATCTCCCGCTCCACCCGCGCCTGGTACGTCGCGTACGGCGGCCAGAACTCCAGCAGCGCCCGCCACACCGCGTCCCGTTCCGCACCGGCCAGCAGGCGGGCGGTCACCGGGATGTCCCCGCCCTTCCAGTTGATCTCCGCGTCCGGGTGGGCGAGCAGATTGGCGGTCCAGGCGGGATGGTCCGTACGCCCGAAGTTGGACCCGATGAGAATCCAGCTCCCGGCCGTACCCCCGTCCGCGCCCTCCCCGGTACGGCCCTCCGGCATGCAGGCCAGCGGTGTACGCCTCGGCAGCCCGCTCCTCGCGCCCCGCGCCGTGAGGATGACCCCGGGCAGCATCTGGGCGCTGAGCAGCACCTTTCCGCGCGTGAGCCGGTGCACGGCACGGTCGAGGGCCGGTACCACGTGCGGCGCGACCTTGGCGAAGCCCCGGGTCGAGGACACCTTCTGCACCAGCCGCACCCCGGGCCGCCGGGACGACGGGGACGTGGTCATCACACCAGCACCTCCCCGCCGCCGAACAGCCGCGCCTCCTGGGCCGCGTACGCGCGCAGCCGGTGCACCGGTCCGAAGAGCAGTTCGTCGCCGGCCGCGCGCTTGAAGTACAGCTGCGCCTCGTGCTCCCAGGTGAACCCGATCCCGCCGTGCAGCTGAACGGCCTCCGAAGCGCACACGCGCAGCGCCTCCAGGGCCTGCGCGAGCGCGAGTCCGCCGACCCGCTCGCGGCCCTCGACGGTCGCCCAGGCCGCGTAGTAGGCGGCGGAACGCGCGCCCTGGACCTGTACGTAGAGGTCGGCGAGCCGGTGCTTCACCGCCTGGAACGACCCGATCGCCCGCCCGAACTGCTCACGCTGCTTGACGTACTCCACGGTCCGTTCCAGTACGCGGTCGGCGCCGCCGACGGCCTCCGCGGCGAGGACGGCGGCGGCCGAGTCCCCCACGCGCGCGAGGACCCCACCGACGTCCGCGTCCGCGCCCTCCGGGTCGCCCAGCAACTCGGCCTCGACATGCCGGAACTGGATCCGGCTCTGCGAGCGGGTCTCGTCGAGGGAGGTCTGCCGTACGCGGGTCGCGCCCTCCCCCGCGTGCTCCCGCAGGTCCTCCCGCACGAGGAAGAGGAGGGTGCGCGAGCGGGCGAAGCCGCCGGTGTGCGCGGCCACGACCAGCAGATCCGCGCTGTGCCCGTCGAGCACCTGGTCGGCCTCCCCGTACAGCCGCCATCCGCCGTCGGTCCGCCGCGCCTGTACGCCGCCGGCCCGTCCGCCGCCCGCCCAGTCGCCGCGGTTGCCGCCGGTCAGGCCGAGGGCGGTGGTCAGCGCCGCCGCCGGTACGACGAGGGCGGCGGTGAGTTCGCCGGCGGCGATACGGGGCAGCAGGGCGGCGCGCTGGCCCGCGCCGCCGAGACCGAGCACGAGGGGCGCGCCGAACACGGCGGTGGCGAGGAGCGGTGACGGGGCGAGGGCCCGCCCCATCTCCTCCGCTGCCAGGGCCAGTTCGGTGGTCGTGCACCCCACTCCCCCGTACGCCTCGGGAAGGGCGAGGCCGGGCAGGCCGAGCTGCTGGGCGAGGGTCTCCCAGAGGCCGGGGTCGTAACCGTCGGCGGTCCGCACCGCGGCCCTGACCTCCTCCGGGCCACAGCGTTTGAGGAGCAGCTCACGGAGGGTGCGGCGGATCTCGTCCTGTTCCGCGGTGAAGGTGGCGTCCATCGGCGGGCTCCTCCCCGGGCCGGGTGTCCGGCGTCCGGTTCCCTGATCTGACGGGCCGTCATGTTAGAGCGGCGGCAGACAGATGCCCAGGGCCACGACAGCACCGCACCTCTTCCGCTCCCCCGCATCTGATGTACCGTCAGATTCCATGATGACCCCGTCCGGTAACCGCAAGGTGGCAGTCGTCGGCGTGGCGCTCTCCGACTGCGGGCGCGTGGACGAGACGACGCCGTACGCGCTGCACGCCCAGGCCGCCCGCCGGGCCCTCGCCGATTCGGGCCTGGACCGGTCGGTGATCGACGGTCTCGCCTCGGCGGGCCTCGGCACGCTGGCGCCGGCCGAGGTGGCGGAGTACCTGGGCCTGCGCCCGACCTGGGTCGACTCCACGTCCGTGGGCGGATCGACGTGGGAGGTCATGGCGGCGCACGCGGCCGACGCGATAGCGGCGGGGCACGCCAACGCCGTCCTGCTGGTGTACGGGTCCACCGCCCGCGCGGACATCAAGGCGGGCCGCCGCACCGGCAACCTCTCCTTCGGCGCGCGGGGGCCACTGCAGTTCGAGGTTCCGTACGGGCACGCGCTCATCGCCAAGTACGCGATGGCCGCGCGGCGCCACATGCACGAGTACGGCACCACGCTGGAGCAGTTGGCGGCGGTGGCGGTGCAGGCGCGGCAGAACGCGGCGCTCAATCCGGAGGCGATGTTCCGCGACCCGATCACGGTCGACGACGTCCTGTCGGGCCCGATGATCGCGGACCCCTTCACCAAGCTGCACTGCTGTCTGCGGTCGGACGGCGGGGCGGCGGTCCTGCTGGTGGCGCAGGAGTACGTACGCGACTGCCGTACGGCCCCCGTCTGGGTCCTCGGCACCGGCGAGCACGTCTCGCACACGACGATGTCCGAATGGCCCGACTTCACGGTGTCGCCGGCGGCGGTGAGCGGGCGGATCGCGTTCGGCCGGGCGGGAGTTCGGCCGGGCGACGTCGATCTCGCGCAGATCTACGACGCGTTCACGTACATGACGCTCGTGACCCTGGAGGATCTCGGCTTCTGCGCGAAGGGGGAGGGGGGTGCGTTCGTGGAGAAGGGGCGGCTGCCGGTCAACACGGACGGGGGCGGCCTGTCGGGCCAGCATCCCGGAATGCGGGGGTTGTTCCTCCTGGTGGAGGCGGTACGGCAGCTCCGCGGCGAGTGCGGGGCCCGTCAGGTCCACCGCCCCGACGGCACCCTGCCGGAACTGGCGGTCGCGTCGGGGACGGGGGGTTGGTTCTGCTCGTCGGCCACAGTGGTACTGGCCCGCTAGTCCGACCGCGCCCGCCTAGACACGCTTGCGCAGTTCCCCGCGCCCCTGAGGCGG
>NZ_JBHWZP010000380.1:0-8535 GCF_042728395.1 Streptomyces sp. NPDC060205 | reverse complement strand
CCGGAAGGCCCCCGCGAGTCACGTCCTCGCGGGGGCCTTCCGTTCATCCGCCCGCCGCGTGAAAGGTGAGAAGACGATCACGAGGTCGGGCTCTTGTTGCAAGTCTCTTGCAAATACGGTCCAGCGGCAAGAGGGGCGCGTGGTGTGTTCCTCAAAGCCCGGCGCGTGCCGCCCGTACCCGCTGCCGGGCGTAGCCGACCGCCGCCAGGAACAGCGTCATCCCGCCCGTCGCGTACAGCTGCACCCGGGTGTCCGGCTCCCGTGCCATCAGGACGAAGATCGCCAGCATGCCCGCCAGCGCCACCCAGGTCAGCACCGGGAACGCCCACATCCGTACGGCGAGCCGCTCCGGGGACTCCCGCTCCAGCTGCCGCCGGAGCCGCAGCTGCGAGACCGCGATGAAGATCCAGACGACCAGGATCACCGCGCCGATCATGTTCAGCAGCCAGGGGAAGACGTCCTCGGGCCGCCAGTAGCTGAGCAGCACGCAGCCGAAGCCGAACACCGAGGAGGCGAGCACGGCGACCCGCGGCACCCCGCCGGACACCCGCCCGAGCGTCCGCGGCCCCTGCCCCCGCTCCACCAGCGAGTACGCGATGCGTGAGGCCCCGTACACATTGGCGTTCATCGCGCTCAGCAGGGCGACGAGGACGACGACGTTCATGAGCTGTCCGGCGCCCGGGATGCCCAGGTGGTCGAGGGTGGCGACGTACGGACCCTTCTCGACGACGGCCGCGGAGTTCCAGGGGACGAGCGTCACGATGACGGCCATCGAGCCGATGTAGAAGAGCGCGATGCGCCACATCGCGGTGCGTACGGCGCTCGCGACGCCCCGGACCGGGTCCTGCGACTCGGCCGCGGCGATCGTCACCGTCTCCAGTCCGCCGTACGCGAAGACCGAGGCGAGCAGGCCGATGACGAGCCCCTCGCCGCCGTTCGGCAGGAAGCCGCCCTCGCCGGTGAGGTGGGTCAGGCCGGGGGAGTCCGTGCCGGGCAGTATCCCGGTGATCGCCAGGACGCCGAGGACCAGGAACAGGGCGATCGCGCCCACCTTCAGCGCGGCGAACCAGAACTCGAACTCGCCGAAGTTGCGCACTGCGGCGAGGTTCGCTGCGCAGAAGACGACCATGAACAGGGCCACCCACGCCCACTCCGGCGTACCGGGCAGCCAGCCCGTCATGATCTTCGCGGCGGCGATGCCCTCCAGGCCGACGGCCGTGCACAGCAGCACCCAGAACGCCCAGCCCGCGGTGAACCCCGCCCACGGCCCGACGGCCCGCTCGGCGTGCGCGGAGAAGGAGCCCGACGACGGATACGCGGCCGACATCTCGCCCAGCATCCGCATCACCAGCATGACGAGGAGACCGGAGACGGCGTACGCGACGACGATCGACGGGCCCGCGGCGGCGATGCCCGCGCCGGAGCCGACGAACAGCCCCGCGCCGATCACCCCGCCGAGGGCGATCATCGACAGATGGCGCTGTTTGAGGCCGTGTGTGAGGGAGGCGTCGGAGGGGGGCGCGACGTCCTGAGTGGTACGGGACATGAGTGGGGGTGGTCCCTTGCGTGCGACTGAGACTGGGCAAAAACGCCCACAGTCTGGGCGGCCCCTCCGCTCGCGCGAAGGAGCCGTCCACTATCCGGACACCCCCGCCACCAGGGGTGATGCCCCGACTACGCGGCGACCGGGGTGTAGTGCGAGGCGTCGCCCGCGATCGAGTAGCTCTCCTTGCCCTCGATGCCGACCGGCACGTCGCCGGCGACCGTCACCCGGTTGAGGCGGCGCGGCAGACCGTCGTAGTTGTCGATGGCGTAGTGCTGGGTGATCCGGTTGTCGAACAGCACCAGCTGGTTCGGCGACCAGCGGTGGCGCAGGATGTTCTCGGGCCGTACGACATAGGCCTGGAGCAGATCGAGGATCTTGCGGGACTCGCCCGCCGAAAGCCCCACGATCCGCTGGGCGAAGCCGCCGATGAACAGCCCGCGCTCACCGGTCAGCGGATGGACCCGCACCACGGGGTGGGCGGTGCGGAAGTTGATGGACGTGAACTGGGCGCGCTGGGCGGCGTGCGCCGCGTCGATCTCCTCGTCCGGCACCGCGTAGTCGTAGTCGTTGGTGTGCTCGGCCCACAGCGTGTCCGCGAGCCGGCGCAGCGGCTCGGGGAGATCGCGGTAGGCGGCGGCCGAACTGGCGATCAGCGTCTCGCCCCCGTACGGCGGGAGCGTGATGCTGCGCAGGGTGCTGGCCTGCGGCGGATTGAGGACGAACGTGACGTCGGTGTGCCAGTGGTTGGCGGCCCGGCCGCGCTCGCTGTCGACGGGCAGCACGTTCGGGGCGCCCTCCACCGCGGGCACGGTCGGATGGGCGGTGGTGAGGTCGCCGAAGTGCCGGGCGAAGGCCTGCTGGCCCTCGTCGTCCAGGTCGACGTCGTCGAAGACCAGCGCCTTGTGCTCGTCGAGGGCGCCGCGCAGGGCGGTGACGGTCGCCTCGTCGAGCGGTTTGGCGAGGTCGACGCCCGCTACGCGCGCGCCGATCCTCGCGGTGACCTTCTGGATCTCGATGCCGGTCATGAAGATTCCTCTCGGGGGTCAGACGCGGGCCGGCACCGGGGAGCCGGGTGCCGGGGAGACGTGCTGGTTGGCGGGCCGGGGAAGGCCGTATCTTCCGCGCAGGGTCTGTCGCGGGCCGTACTCCTCGCGCAGCAGGCCGCGGGCGCGCAGCAGCGGGACGACGTGGTCGACGAACGCTTCGAGGCCGGACGGCAGGACCGCGGGCATGATGTTGAAGCCGTCGGCGGCGCCGAGCGTGAACCACTCCTCGACGGCGTCGGCGACCTGCTCGGGCGTCCCGGTGAAGGTGAGGTGCCCGCGCCCGCCGCCGAGCCGCCCAATCAGCTGCCGCACGGTGAGGCGTTCGCGCCGGGCGAGTTCCACGACGAGCGTGTAGCGGCTCTTCGCCCCCTCGATGGAACTCTCGGGCGGCAGATCGGCAGGGAGCCGACCGTCCAACTCCAGTGTGCCGGGCGGCAGTTGCAGCAGGCCCTCCAGCCGGCCCACGCCGTGCGTGTACACGATGTGGTCCTCCAACACCTGCTCGTTGGCGCGCGCCTCCGCCTCCGTGGAGCCGATCACCGGGACGATGCCGGGCAGCACCTTGATGTGGTCGGGATCGCGGCCGGCCGCCCCTGTCCGCGCCTTGAGGTCGGCGTAGAAGTCCTGCGCGTCCTTCAGGGTCTGCTGGGCGGTGAACACCGCCTCCGCGTAGCGGGCCGCGAACGCCTTGCCGTCCTTCGACGAGCCGGCCTGGACCAGCAGCGGATACCCCTGCGGGGAGCGCGGCACGTTCAGGGCGCCCTCGACGCCGAAGTACTTCCCCCGGTGCCGGGGCGGATGGATCTTCGTATCGTCGCCCCAGACACCGGCCGCCTTGTCGGCGACGATCGCGTCGTCCTCCCAGCTGTCCCAGAGCTTGAGCGCCACATCGAGGAACTCGGCGGCACGGGCGTACCGCTCGGCGTGCGCGGGCTCCGCGTCCAGGCCGAAGTTGCGGGCGGCCTCGGCACCGGCCGTGGTGACGATGTTCCAGCCCGCCCGGCCCCCGCTGATGATGTCCAGCGAGGCGAACTTGCGGGCCAGGTTGTAGGGCGAGTTGTACGACGTGGAGGCGGTCGCGATCAGACCGATGTGCTCGGTGGCCGTCGCCAGCGCGGTGAGCAGGGTGAGCGGCTCCAGGGCGCCGGCCGGCCGCTGCGCGAGATTGCTCCACAGCTGCGGCCCGTCGGCGAGGAAGAGCGAGTCGAAGGTGCCGCGCTCGGCGGTACGCGCCAGCCGGACGTAGTGGTCCAGCTCCACATGGGCGTACGGATCGCTCTCCGGGAGCCGCCAGGAGGCCTCGTGGTGGCCGGTGTTCATGAGGAAGGCATTGAGGTGCAGCCGACGCCGGGTCACTGGTCGTTCTCCTGGTTCTCCTGGCCCGCGTGGTCCTCTTTCACGCCCAGCGCGGCGAGCAGCCGCTCGCGGTACTCGCCGAGCAGCGGATCGCGGTACGAGCGCGGATGCGCGCGGTCGATGGTCAGGTCGAGGCCGATCCGGCCCTGGTCGAGGACGAGCACCCGGTCGGCCAGCACGATCGCCTCGTCCACGTCGTGCGTGACGAGGAGCACGGAGGGCCGGTGGCGCTCCCACAGCTCGCGCAGCAGACCGTGCATCTTGATCCGGGTCAGCGCGTCCAGGGCGCCGAACGGTTCGTCGGCCAGCAGGAGTTCGGGCTCCCGGACCAGGGAGCGGGCCAGGGCGGCACGCTGGGCCTCGCCGCCGGACAGCTCGTTGGGCCAGGCCCGTTCGCGTCCCGCGAGACCCACCTCGGCGAGCGCGGCGCGGCCCCGCTCCGCCGCCTCCTTGCCGTCGGTGCCGAGCAGGACGTTGTCGAGGACGCGGCGCCAGGGCAGCAGCCGGGAGTCCTGGAAGACGACGGACACCCGGTCGGGAGCGGCCAGTTCACCGCTGCCGGCGACCTCGTGGTCCAGTCCCGCGATGGCGCGCAGCAGGGTGCTCTTGCCGGAGCCGCTGTGCCCGAGCAGGGCCGTGAGCTGCCCGGCGGGAAGGTCCAGGTCCACGTCGTCGAGGACGGTCCGCCCGTCGAAGGACCGGGTGAGACCCCTGAGCCGGACGGCCGGAGCCGCCGGGGCCGACGGGGCGGCCGGGGCAGGACGGGACGTCAGCTGTTCAGTGTGCGTCGCCATGACAGCACCCTCCGTTCGATGAGGCGGACCGCGCTGTCGGAGACCAGGCCGAAGATCCCGTAGATGAGCAGGCCGACGAGGATCACATCCGTCTGGCCGTAGTTCTGGGCCTGGAACATCATGTAGCCGAGGCCGCTGGTGGCGTTGATCTGCTCCAGCACCACCAGGCCGAGCCAGGAGCCGGTGACGCCGAGCCGGAGTCCCACGAAGAACCCGGGCAGCGCGCCGGGGATGACGATCTCCCGGATGAACCGGAGCCTGGACAGCCCCTGCACCTCGGCGAGTTCGACGAACCGGTGGTCGATGCCGGACAGCGCGGAGTACAGGTTCAGATAGATCGGGATGTAGACGACGATGGCGATGATCGCGATCTTGAAGGTCTCGCCGATGCCCAGCCAGAGGATGAACAGCGGGATCAGACCGAGGGTCGGGATCGCCCGGTTGAGCTGGACCGTCCCGTCGATCAGCGCCTCGCCGACCCGGCTGAGCCCGGCCGTCAGCGCGAGCACCACCCCGGCGGTCAGCCCGAGGGCGAACCCGGTTCCGGCGCGCTGCAGCGAGGTGAGGACGTCGGTGGGCAGCGTGCCGTCGCTCCACAGCTGACCGGCGGTCTTCAGGACCGTCCAGGGCGCGGGGATCGCGTTCGTGTCCAGCTGCCCGGCCGCGGAGGCGCCGGCCCAGAGCGCGAGGAACAGCACGGGGCCGATGAGCCGGGAGGCGGGCAGCCGCTTGCCGGGGGAGAGGGCGCGACGCCGCCTGGGGGTCCGGCGTGAGGGGACGGCGGCTTCGGCGCCCCCGGAGATCTCGGCGACCGCGCCGGTCTCGCCGGCCTCGGACCCGGCGGGCGCGGTGGTGGCGGTGGTGGCCGCGGTGGTGGTGGTCATCGCGCTCACTTCCGGTACTCGGCGGAGACGGCTTTCGCGGCGATGCCCTCGAAGCGGCGGTCGAACAGCGAGTCGACCTCGAAGCCCTTCACGAAGCCGCCCTCGGCCAGCAGGTCCGCGGTCTCCTGCTCCCACTTCACGGCCTCGTCCCAGCGCGGCGGGAACAGCGGCTTGTTGGCCAGCTCGGTGATCGCCTCCGCCTGCGCGAGGCTCAGGTTCTGCGTCTTGACGTAGAACTCCCTGTTCCATTCGTCGGGGTGCTCGTACGCCCACACCTGGCCCTTGGCCCATCGAGGGATGTACGCGGCGACCGCGGCGGCCTTCGCCCTGTCGGCCAGCACGGAGGTGGGCGCCCACAGCAGGCTGAGGAGGTCCACGACGTCGGTGGGGATGGTGTGGGCGCCCTTGGACCCGTACTGCTTGAGGTAGGCGGGCGACTGGCTGTTGGCGAGCGGGGCGATGTCCACCTGGCCCGCCTGCAGCGCGGTGAGGAACTGGTTGCTGGTCAGCGGCACCAGGTCCACGTCGTCGTACGCCAGCCCGGCCTGCTTGAGCGCCCGCAGCAGGACGACTCCCTGGGCCTGCCCCTGCGAGAAGGCCAGCTTCTTCCCCTTGAAGTCCTTCACGGACCCGATGTCGCTGCCGGGCCTGGTCGCGAAGAGGTAGTTGGGCTTGCGGGTGATGTTGATCGCGACGATCTTCGCGTCGTAGCCCTGGTAGTGCGCCTGGATGGGCGGGATGCCCGCGTTGTTGGCGAGGTCCAGGGATTTGGAACGGAAGGCGTTGATGACGTCGGGACCGGCCCCGATGTTCGCCCAGGAGGACACCTTGAACGGCAGGTCCGTCAGCCCCGCGAGCTTGAACTGCAGCTGCTGGACGCCCTGATAGGAGGAGATCTTCAGGCTCGTACCCGAGGGGACCTTGTCGGCCAGCGGGGCCGTCGCCGCCGCCTTGGACCCGGTGTCGGCGGCGCTGCTGCCCGCGCAACCGCTGAGCCCGGCAGCGGCGGCAGCGCCGAGCAGGGAGGAGAGGAAGAGCCGCCGGTCGACTCCGGACGCGGACAGAGGTGGCATGGGAGGGCTCCCTGAATTCATGGGGCGGTGCACGGGGCCGTGCTGCGGCGGACGGCAGGAGGGTGCGCGAAGAACCCGGCGGGGTGCGGCCGGGGAGGGTGGGACGCGCGGAGAAGAGGTGCGCAGGAGCGGGACGGCACACACGCGCGGTACGCGGCGGGAGGCGGCGGACGGACGCGGACGGACGCGGACGGAACGGGTCGTCAGCGCGTCGACGTGTCAACGCTTCGGTGTGTCCACGCTCGGGCGGGTCAACAACAGAAGGTGCGGCAGCTCATGGACACGATGCTCCTGGCCTGGTGCGACGCCTGTCAACATTCGGATTTTCTGAATTAAATAGGTCCCGGTGAAGAGGCCCGGAGCCTGCCCGGGGACACGGCGAGCGGATCCCGGTAGAGCACGTCCAGGGCCACCGAGCCGCCCGCGACGGCCAGCACCGAATCCGGGAAACTCGTCGGCGCGACGGCCGCCGCCCGGTCGGACCCGACCTCCTCGCGCAGCGCGGCGAGGCAGTCCTCCCGGTGGATGGCGCCCACCTCCGTGACGACGACCGTGTCCGGGTTGAGCACGTCGAGCAGCAGCCCCACGGCCCGCCCCGTCATCCGGGAGCGGTGCAGCAGCAGCCGTACGGCGTCCGCGTCGCCGCCCGCCGCCGCGGCCAGCACATGCATGGGGTTCGCGCTGCGGATGACGCCCGCCTCCCGGGCCCGCCGGCACAGGGTCCGCTCGCTCAACTCCGCCTGCAGGCAGCCGGTCCGGCCGCAGTCGCACGCCTCCGTGCCACCCGCGAGCGGCAGATGGGCGATCGATCCCGCCTGGGAACGGGGACCGTGGTGGACCTCGTCGTGGGTGGCGAACGCGGCGTCCACCACATTGCCCGCGAAGAGGTGCAGCAGACTCAGCCCCTCACCCGCCACCGCCCCGAACAGCCGCTCCCCGTTGACCAGCGCCCGCGCGTGACCGTCCACATGGACCGGCAGACCGGTGTACGCGCCGATCACCTCCCGCACGGGCACGTCCCGCCAGCCGAGCAGCGGATGCTCCACGACGGTCCCGGAGTCCCGGTCCACCCAGCCGCCGGCCGCGAAGCCCACGGCGAGCGGGATACGGCCCCGGGCGGCCGTCAGCAGGGCCCGCAGCCCGGCGGCGGCGTCCGCGAGGACCCGGGCCGGTTCGGCGGCGGCGCCGTCGTGACCCAGCCGGCGCTCGGCGACGACCCGGCCGCGCAGATCCAGCAGGGCGACCGTGGTGTACGGCACCGCCACGTGCACGCCGCCCACGACGAACCGGGAGCCGTCCAGGTCGACCGGCACGTGGGGGCGGCCGACCCCGTTCGACCTGCGCGGTCCCGGCGCCTCCCGGATCAGACCGAGCGAGGTGAGCCGCGCGCAGTGGTCGGTGACCGAGGCCGGGGAGAGGCCCGTCAGCCGGGCCACGGTGCTGCGGGCCACCGGGCCGTGGTCCAGGACCGACCGCAGGACCGCGCTGGCGCTGGTCCTGCGGCGGTCGCTGTCGACGGCGCCGGGGCGGGCGGGGCGTACGGGGCGTGGTGGTGCGAGGGAGGAACTGGACATGGAGAACTTCCTCGGGGGAGGGTCCGACACTGCGCCGACGTCTGTCGCGTCCAGGCGAGCGGGAATCCCTCCGCGCCCGCCTCAGGGGTGGCGACAGGTGGCCGTGCCCTGGCGGCGCAGGTCGACGTATCGACGCGACGCGAAGTTCTCGGCTTGGGGGACCATGCGACGAGGGTAGGCGCTACGACCCCGCCGGGCCAGGGCGTCACTGCCTCCGGGGCGGACCCAAAAGATCGCGCAGTTCCCCGCGCCCCCAGACACC
>NZ_JBHWZP010000379.1:0-8568 GCF_042728395.1 Streptomyces sp. NPDC060205 | reverse complement strand
GAGGAGACGGCGTCCGACGGCTCCGGCTTCTCGGGCGCGGGCTCGGCGGGGCGCGGGCCCGTGATGCCGGGCACGGCCGCCGGGTCGACCGCGGCACCTTGCAGGGGCTGGATGTTGGGTCCTATGCGCTGCTCCACAGCGGGCAGTATGGTCGACGATCCTGTGTCAGGAACAGTCGGACTCCGGTTCGTCCCGCTACATCGTTATATGAAGACGCTCAGTGCCGCCGCCATCACGAAGCCCGCCACCGACAGCACCGTCTCCAGGACCGTCCACGACTTGAGGGTGTCGCGTTCGCTGATGCCGAAGTACTTGGCGACGATCCAGAAGCCGCCGTCGTTGACGTGCGAGGCGAAGATCGAGCCGGCCGAGATCGCCATGATGATCAGTGCCAGGTGTGCCTGCGAGAGGTCCTGGCCCTCCACCAGCGGGACCACGATGCCCGCCGTGGTGACGATGGCGACCGTCGCCGAGCCCTGGGCCACGCGCAGGACGACCGAGATCAGGTAGGCCAGCACGATGACCGGCAGGCCCACGTCGTTGAAGGTGTCCGCCAGTGCGTCCGCGATGCCCGAGCCCTTGAGTACGGCGCCGAAGACACCACCCGCGCCCACCACCAGCAGGATGTTGCCCACCGGCTTGAGGGATGACGTCGAGACCGTTTCCAGGGACTTGCGGGACCAGCCGCGCCTGATGCCCAGCAGGTAGTACGCCATCAGCAGCGCGATCGTCAGCGCGACGAAGGGGTGACCGAAGAACTCGATGACCGAGCGGAAGGTCGAGGGGTCCAGCGCGATCGAGGAGAACGTCGCGGCCAGGATCAGCAGCAGGGGGGTGCCGATGATGAGGAAGACCGTGGGGAGGGAGACCGGTTCTTCCGCGTAGTCGTCGGGGGTCGTGGTGGTGGCGACGGCTCCTGCGCCTGCGTCTGCGCCTGCGCCCGTGGAGCGGGCTGCCGCTCGGCGGGCCGCTCGTTCCTCGGCCACCGCCGACTTCGCCTCGTCCGCCGCCTCCAGCATGTCCTGCGGTACGGGGACGAAGAGGCGCTTGCCGATCCAGGCCGCGTACGCCCAAGCTGCGAGTACGGCCGGGATGCCTACGACGATGCCCATCAGGATGACCCAGCCGAGGTCCACCTTGAACAGGCCCGCGGCGGCCACCGGGCCGGGGTGCGGGGGCAGGAACGCGTGCGTCATCGACAGGCCCGCGAGCAGCGGCATGCAGTAGAGCAGAATCGACTTGCCCGAGCGCTTGGCTGCCGCGTAGACGATCGGTGCCAGGACGAAGATGCCCACGTCGAAGAAGACCGGGATGCCGAAGATGAGGCCGGTGAGGCCCATGGCGAGCGGGGCGCGCTTCTCGCCGAAGAGGTTCAGCAGGCGGGTGGAGAGTGCCTCCGCGCCGCCTGACACCTCAAGGATCGCGCCCAGCATCGTGCCCAGGCCGATGATGATCGCCACGTGGCCGAGGATGCCGCCCATGCCCGACTCGATCATCGAGACGGAGGTCGATCTCTGGACCGTGCCGAAGAGTTCCGTGACGGAGAGGCCCGCGGAGAGGCCCACCGCTATGGAGACCGCCAGCAGGGCTACGAACGGCTGGAGTCTGACCTTGATGATCAGGACCAGCAGCAGAACGATGCCCAGGGCCGCGACGGTCAGGAGTCCTGCCGTGCCGTCCAGGAGGAGGAGCAGGCCTCCTGTGTGGGGTGGGATTTCTGGGGCTGTTGGGGCTGCTGCGAGGAGCGGGGTCATGGGGAGGTCCTCTTTTTCTGGGCAGGGTGTGGGGTGGGGTGTCGAGCATGTTTTTGGGCAGGGGGTATCGCCGTTTGTCGTGCGGGTTTTTGGGGGGTGTGGGGGGGTGGGGGGTTGGGGCCGCGTTTTTACGCGGTCAGGACCGCCAGAGCGTCGATTTCGATCAGGAGGCCCGCCGGCAGGCCCACGTAGACCGTGGTGCGGGCCGCGGGGGGTGCGGTGAGGTTTTGGTCCTCGAAGTACTCGTTGTAGATCGCGTTCATCTCCGCGAAGTGGTCCACGTCCGTGAGGTAGACGCGGATCATCATCGCGTCGTCCCAGGAGGCGCCGCCCTCTTCGAGAATGGCCTTCACGTTGGCGAGCGTCTGGAGGGTCTGCTCGCGCAGCGTCGGTCCCGCGGGCGTCGGCGGCTGGCCCTCCACCGCGGGCAGGAAGCCGACCTGGCCCGCGACCTGGAGGATGTTGCCCTTCCTGACGCCGTGCGAGAACTTGGCGGGCGGGGTGGTGTGGGTCTTGGGGGTCAGGGCGGTCTTGTCGGTCATGAGCTCTGTTCCTTCGTCGGGTTCTTGCCTGAGTACTCGGCGCTGATGGCCTCCGCGGTGCGGCGGACCAGGGGCAGCAGGGTGAGGAGTTCGTCCGCTGTGACCACTACGTTCGGGGCGGAGACGGACATGGCTGCCACTACGCGTCCGTCGGTGCCCCGGATGGGGGCGGCCACGCAGTTGATGGACTCCTCGTGGCCTCCGAGGTCGGTGGCCCAGCCCTGTTCTTTGACCTTGTCCAGTTCCCTCAGGAAGGCGGGGGCGCTGGGGGTCGAACGGGGCGTGTACATGGGGTAGTCGAGCTTCTCCGCGAAGGTGCGGCGCTCGGCGTCGGGGAGGTCCGCGAGGAGGAGCTTCGCCACGGCGGCCACGGTGATCGCTACCGGTTTGCCGATGCGGGAGTACATGCGGACCGGGTAGCGGCTGTCAACCTTGTCGATGTAGAGGACTTCGCCGTCCTCGTGCACCGCCAGGTGGACCGTGTGGCCGATATTTTCGTTGAGGCGTACGAGGTGGGGGTGGGCGATCTCGCGGACGTCCAGGTTCTCCACGGCTTCCTGGGCCAGCGCGAAGAGGCGGGCGCCCAGGCGGTAGCGCTGGTCCGACTGGCGGTAGACCAGGCCGTGTTCGTGGAGGGTGCGCAGGAGCCTGAGGGCCGTGGACTTGTGGACTTCGAGGCGGTCGGCGACCTGTCCTAGGTCGGCGGGGCCCTCGGCGAGCAGCGGCAGGATGCTCAGCGCTCGGTCGACTGTCTGGCTCATGGGGTCGGTACCTCCTCCTGGGCCCGGTCTGCGGTGTTCGTCCAGCCGGGGGCGAGTCGAAGTCTCCCCCACGCGGTGTCGTCCAGGGCGGCCAGGCGGTCGGCGTGGACGCGGGAGGGGGGTGTGGCCAGGTCGCCGGAGGTGGTGAGGGCTGCTGCGGCCATGAGGTGGCCGTGGCGGAGGCGGGCTTTTGGGGGGAGGCCCCGGAGGGTTGCCGAGAGGAAGCCTGCTGCGAAGGCGTCGCCTGCTCCCACTGTGGCCACTACGTCGACCTTGAGGGCGCCGGCCTCGGTCACCGTGTCGCCCTCGCGTGGGGGGTGGGGCGGGGGCGTACCGGGGGGTGTCCGTCCTCGGTCCGGTGCGGAACAGGGGGCTTTGGAGGGGAGCGCGGTTGACGCACCGGCGCCTGCGGGCGAACACCCCCCGGTACGCCCCCTCGCGTCCGTGGGCGAGTGCGGGTGGGTGGCGGGCCTCGACTCGAAGAGCGTGGCGCCTCGGCTGCCGTTCTTGATCACCAGGAGTCGGGGCTCCGGGAGTGCCTCGCGGATGGCTGCGGGGCCTCCTGTGATGCCCCAGGCCTCCTCGGCCTCGTCCTCGCCCACGAAGACCAGGTCCGCGCCTTTGGCCAGGGTGAGGAGGGTGTCGCCCGCCGTGGTGGCGTCCGGCCAGAGCCCCTCCCGGTAGTTCACGTCGAAGGAGATCAACGGGCGGGCGGGGTGGCTTCGGTGGCTGGGCTGGGCTGGGTGGGCTGAGTGGGGGGACGTGAGGGATTTCAGGAGGCTTAGACAGGTGGGGGATAGGGCTGCCGTGATGCCTGAGAGGTGGAGGATGTTCGCCGCTTGGAGCGTCTTGAGGTCGACCGTGGTGGGGGACATGGCTGAGGCCGCGGAACCTGTGCGGTAGTACGCCACCTCGTGGGCGTCGGTGGATCTGTCGCCGGCCGTGCGGAAGTAGATGCCTGTGGGGCGGGAGGGGTCGCGTTGTACGGCGGAGGTGTCCACGCCGTAGGACGCGATCGTCTCCAGGAGGTGGTCTCCGAAGCCGTCCGCGCCGACCCTGCTGACCCATTTGGTGGTGTGGCCCGCGGCTGCCAGGACGCACGCCACGTTGGATTCCGCGCCGCCGATCGCGCGCTCGAAGGTCGGTACGTCGGCGAGGCGGCCTGGGCGGGAGGGCAGGAACGTGACCATGGACTCGCCGAGGGTGACGACCTCCGCCGCGGCCGGAGGGCGCTGGGTGTCGTCGGGTTCGGGCGGTCCGGTGCGGGTCACGGTGGTGGGGGCTCCTGTCTCTGCCGTGGGTCCTGGGCGGCTCCGTTGACCCGGCGTTGGCCGAGATGTTAGACAGCAGTAAGCGTGATACGCAATGGCCGTTGCGGAGAATGCAATGGCCTCTATGAAGGAGGCTCCGCTATGGCCGCCGACTCCGTCTCTGCTCGTGGCAGGGAACGTCTCGCCTCGCTCGCCGATGAGCCCGTCGACCATCGGTTCAAGGGCCTGCCGCCCGACGCCGAAGGGCTGACCGTCGGCGAGCTGGCTCTTGAGCGCCGCAATCTGTTCAGCGGTGGGTTCACCACGCCGTTGCTCGCCCTCTCCGCCGAGCGGCTTGAGCACAATCTGCAGCTCATGGAGACGTATGCGGAGCGGCACGGTCTTGTTTTTGCTCCCCATGGGAAGACGTCCATGGCGCCTCAGCTTTTTTGGCGGCAGATCGAACATGGGGCCTGGGGGATCACGCTTGCCGTGCCGCATCAGATGCGGGTGGCCCGCGCCTTTGGTGTCCAGCGGGTCTTTCTGGCCAACGAGTTGGTCGATGCGGCTGCGCTTGCTTGGATTGCCGGCCAGTTGGCCGACGATCCCTCATTCCGGTTCGTCTGTTACGTCGACTCCGTGCGGGGGGTCGAGTTGATGGATGCCGCGCTGCGGGGGGCCTCCTCCTCGCGGCCCGTGGACGTCGTCGTCGAGCTTGCGGCCGGTGAGGGTGCCCGGACCGGGGTGCGGACCGAGGCCGAGTGCCGGGTCGTCGCCGATGCCGTGGCCGGTGTGGACACGCTTCGGCTGGTGGGGGTCGCGGGGTACGAGGGTGAGGTCCCGGATGCCGACCCCGAGCGGGTACGGGCCTGGCTGCGGCGGCTCATCGGCCTGGTCGTGGACTTCGACAAGGCGGGACGGTTCGCGGGGGCTGGGCTCGACGAGATCGTGGTGAGTGCGGGGGGCAGTGCCTGGTTCGATGCCGTGGCTGATGTTTTTGCGGAGCTGCCTGGGTTGTCGTTGCCTGTGTTGAAGGTGCTGCGGTCGGGTGCCTATGTCTCGCACGACGACGGGCACTATCGGGAGGTGACGCCCTTCGTGCGGGTGCCCGAGGAGGGTGCTCTGCAGCCCGCCTTCCGGCTCTGGGCCCAGGTCGTTTCCCGGCCCTCGGCCGAGCAGGCCTTCGCCAACGCCGGCAAGCGCGATGCCGCCTACGACCTCGATCTGCCCGTCGTGCAGGTCGTGCGGGGGGAGGGCGGTGAGCGGCCCGCGGAGGGTATCGGTGTCACCTCGCTGTCCGATCAGCACGCCTGGATCCGGACCGACGAGGGCGCTGTGCTGGAGGTCGGTGACTGGGTGGGGATGGGGCTTTCGCATCCCTGTACCTCGTTCGACAAGTGGCAGCTGATTCCTGTGGTGGAGCAGGACGGCACCGTCGTCGACTACGTCCGCACCTATTTCTAGGAGCTCGCCATGCTGGATCTCGTCATCCGTGACGTGGACGTCGTCGACGGCAGCGGAGGCCCGTCCTTCCGGGCCGACGTGGGGATCGAGGGCGGCCGGATCACGACCGTGGTGCAGGAAGCGGCCGCTGCCGGGTGTCTGAGGCCCGTCGCCCGTCGGGTGGTGGATGCCGAGGGGCTGGTGTTGGCTCCCGGGTTCATCGACATGCACGCCCACAGTGATCTGGCCCTGCTGCGGGATCCCGACCACAGCGCCAAGGTGGCCCAGGGGGTCACGCTGGAGGTCATCGGGCAGGACGGGCTGTCGTACGCCCCCGTGGACGACCGCACGCTCGCCGAGGTGCGCCGCGCGATCACCGGCTGGAACGGCAGCGGGGACGACATCGACTTCAGCTGGCGTTCGGTGGGGGAATACCTCGACCGCCTGGACCATGGGTTCGGTGGGGAGGGGATCGCCGTCAACGCCGCCTATCTGATTCCTCAAGGTGCTGTGCGGATGCTCGCCGTCGGCTGGGACGACCGGGAGGCGACGCCCGAAGAGCTGGGGCGGATGCGGCAGTTGGTCGCCGACGGCATGCGTGAGGGCGCGGTCGGCATGTCGTCGGGGCTCACGTACACCCCCGGCATGTACGCCAAGGACGCCGAGCTGACCGAGCTGTGCCGGGTCGTCGCCGAGTACGGCGGCTACTACTGCCCGCACCACCGGTCGTACGGCGCCGGCGCCCTGGAGGCGTACCGGGAGATGGTGGAGCTGACCCGTGAGGCCGGGTGCTCACTGCATCTCGCGCACGCCACCATGAACTTCGGCGTCAACAAGGGAAGGGGCTCTGAGCTGTTGGCGCTGCTCGATGAGGCGCTGGACGGTGGGGCGGACATCAGTCTTGATACGTATCCGTACACGCCCGGGTGTACGACTCTTGTGGCGATGCTGCCCAGTTGGGCGAGTGAGGGCGGGCCGGAGGCGACCCTGGCCCGGCTGAGGGATGGCGGGACGGCTGGGCGGATCCGTCACGACATGGAGGTGGTGGGGTCGGACGGGTGTCATGGCGTGCCCATCGAATGGGACACGATTGAGATTTCGGGTGTCGCCGATCCCGCGCTTGCCTCGTACGTGGGGCGGACGGTCCAGGAGTCGGCGGACGCGCGGGGTGAGGCGCCCTGGACGACCGCGCGTCGGCTGTTGCTCGACGACAATCTCGGGTCGACGATCCTGCAGCACGTGGGGCACGAGGAGAACGTGCAGACGATCATGCGGCACCGCGTGCACACCGGGGGCTCGGACGGCATCCTGCGGGGTGACAAGCCGCATCCCCGGGCATACGGCACCTTCCCGCAGTACCTGGGCCGGTACGTGCGGGAGCTGGGTGTCCTCGGTCTGGAGGAGTGCGTCGCGCACCTCACCTCACGACCCGCGGCGCGGCTGCGGCTGCCCGACCGCGGGCTGGTGAGGGAGGGGTACCGGGCGGACCTGGTGCTCTTCGACCCGGAGACGGTCGCCGCGGGGTCCACGTTCGACGCGCCTCGTACGCTGCCGACCGGCATCCCGCATGTGCTCATCGACGGACGGTTCGTCGTCGAGGACGGGCGGCGGACGGATGTGCTGGCGGGGCGGGCGGTCCGCCGGACCGCCGGCTGACCGCCCGCCCACCGGTCGACTGGTTACGGCTTGGGCAGGGTGCAGCCGCTGGCGTTCAGGTCGAGTTTGCTGTCGAGGCCGAAGCAGGCGGGTATCTGGTACGTCTCCTGGCCGTAGTTGATGCCCTCGCGGACGGTGACGGTGCCGTTCTCGTCCACCTCGCACGGGTTGTTGTCCGTGCAGCGTCCGCCGTCCTCGTTGCCGGTGTTGTTGACGGCGACGACGTTGCCGGTGGCGTTGTCGATCACGGGTGAGCCCGAGGTGCCGCCGATGGTCTGGCAGGCGGAGGTGTAGCGGACCGAGTCCTTCCAGGTCCAGGCACCCTCCTTGAGGCGGTAGGCGAAGCCGTCGACGTTGCAGGCGTACGTGCGCTTCCAGTAGCCGGAGACGACCGTGATGGCGGTGCCGGCGACCGGGTGCGTGTCGTTGAGGGTCAGCGGGCTGATGCCGTACGAGGACTTGATCGCCCCGTAGGTGGTGGTGAGCTGGTAGAGCGAGACGTCCGTGTCGGTCATCGTGGCGTACGTGATCTTGCTGGCGCGCAGGGTGGCGACGCGGGTGCCGGCGGAGTTCAGCAGGCCGAAGGTGCGGGTGGAGGCCTGGTCGACGATGACCTCGCCGGCCGCGGGGAAGCCGGTCTCCAGGCAGTGGCCGTTCGACATCACCAGCGCCGGGTCGTCGTCCTCGGAGTCGGGGAAGCGCACGACGGAGCCGGAGCAGTTGCTGAGCGAGACGGTGCCGGCGAAGGTGACGGCCTGGACGGCCGTGGGGGCGGTGGTGGCGGTGTCCGTCTCCGTGGCGGCCACCGCCGGTGCTGCCAGGCCGGTCCCTGTGATCATCAGGGCGCCGAGCGTGGCAAGGAGAGGCTTTTTCATGTGGGGGTCCCCTCTTGTGACGTGAGCGGCCGAAGATCTTCCGACCACTTCCCGTTTTTGTCATGCGCATTCTGAAGTCCCACCCCCACCCCGACAAGAACCCATTTCCAGCCGCCGGGCCCCTGGGGGCCTGGAGGCCTGGGGGCCTGGGGGCCTGGGGGCCTGGGGGCCTGGGGGCCTGGGGGCCTGGGGGCCTGGGGGGGTGACCCATGCGTGTTGCCTGCGGGCGGGTGGGGGTTGCCCGCGCAGTTCCCCGCGCCCCTGACGGGCCGCCTCGCCTTTAGGGG
>NZ_JBHWZP010000378.1:0-8603 GCF_042728395.1 Streptomyces sp. NPDC060205 | reverse complement strand
ACTTGACGGGGTTTACATCCCCCCGGGGGCTCGGCAGTTCACGTGTTCATAAGGTTGCGTTCCGCGCGTCGAGATGCATCGACAACGCGCGGCGCGCCCGACGGGAAACGGACCGTCGGACGCCCGCGTCAAGGCGGCGCCGGCTGCCCCGTGTCAGCTGCCTCCGCCGCATCCGCCTCCGCCGCCGCCCCCGCAGGACGAGCCGCCGCCGCAGGACGAACCCCCGCCGCCGCACGAGGAGTGGTGACCCGAGGAGCCCGACGAACAGGAGGAGCCGCCGTCGCCCCCGCCCGCCACTCCGCCGGCCCACCAGCTGCCGCTCGCGCTACCGCTGCCGCTGCCGCTGCCGCGGCGCGAACGCCCCCGGCCACGACCGCGACCCCGGCCGCCGGATGCGCTCCGCGCGACCATGACGACCACGAACCCCACGACGAACAACACCAGGATGATGCCGATGACCATGGCGCCACCCTCCTTCCGTTCCCCCGAAGCGGGCCCCCCGTGGGCTCTGCTTCTCGTCTGCCTGCTGTCTGTTTCCTGCCGTGATCCTTGCTGTGACTACTGCTGTGACTACTGCTGCGATCCGGCCGCACACCCAGGTGTGCGTCTCGCGTGGGAGGGGGATGCCCTCTCGTCTCACGGGCCAAAGCAGAGTTGAGCGAATCCAGAGGTTGAGCGCAGGATGGCCGTCATGACCTCCAGTGCACGCCGCCCCCTCCTCAACCGCCGTCTCGCCGAGTTCGGTACGACGATCTTCGCCGAGATGTCCGCCCTCGCCCTGAGTACCGGGGCGATCAATCTCGGCCAGGGCTTCCCCGACACGGACGGCCCCGAGGAGGTCCGGGAGGCGGCCGTGCGGGCGCTGCGCGACGGGCGCGGGAACCAGTACCCGCCGGGCCCGGGCGTCCCCGAGCTGCGTGCGGCGATCGCCGCGCACCAGGAGCGCCGGTACGGGCTGGCGTACGACCCCGCCACCGAAGTCCTGGTCACCGCGGGTGCCACCGAGGCCATCGCGGCCACCCTGCTCGCCCTGGTGGAGCCCGGCGACGAGGTGATCGCCCTGGAGCCGTACTACGACTCGTACGCGGCCTCCATCGCGATGGCGGGCGGTACGCGCGTGCCGGTCACCCTGCGGCCGCACGAGGAGACCGGGGCCGACGGGGCCGTGCGGCGGCGGTTCCGGCTGGACCTCGACGAGCTGCGCGACGCGGTCACGGACAACACGCGGCTGCTGTTGATCAACACCCCGCACAACCCGACCGGCACGGTCCTCACCCGCGAGGAGCTGACCGCCATCGCCGAGCTGGCCGTCGAGCGGGATCTGCTGGTGGTCACCGACGAGGTGTACGAGCACCTGGTCTTCGGCGGCGCCGAGCACGTGCCGCTCGCGACGCTGCCCGGGATGCGCGGGCGCACGGTCAGCATCGGCTCGGCGGGCAAGACGTTCTCGTTCACCGGCTGGAAGGTCGGCTGGGTGACCGCCTCACCCGAACTGGTGACGGCGGTCCGCTCCGCGAAGCAGTTCCTCACGTACGTGTCCTCGGGGCCCTTCCAGTACGCGGTCGCCGAGGCGCTGGCGCTGCCCGACACGTACTTCGACGCGTTCCGCGCGGACATGCTGGCCAAGCGGGACCTGCTGAGCGCGGGGCTCGCGGAGGCCGGCTTCGGGGTCTTCACACCGGCCGGGACGTACTTCGTCACGACCGACATCCGCCCGCTGGGCGAGAGCGACGGCTTCGCGTTCTGCCGCGCGCTCCCGGAGCGGGCCGGCGTCGTAGCGATCCCGAACGCGGTCTTCTACGACCACCGGGACGCCGGGGCCCCCTTCGTCCGCTTCGCGTTCTGCAAGCAGACATCGGTCCTGGAGGAGGCGGTCAGCCGCCTCAAGACGCTGGCCGGCTGAGGACCGCACACCAGGCCCTCGGCTCAGCCGGCCGCACGAAATGGCTCCTGGGAGCGGCAGTCCCGGCAGCGGCCCGGTTGCGGCGCGCGGAAGCCCCGGTCGCAGCCGTCGCAGTTCCGGAGGGGTACGACCGTCGGACGTACGGGGGACTCCGGGCCTCCGACCCGTACGGGCGGGGCGAGCGGGGTCTCCTTGAGCCGGTAGGCGAGGAGGCCGGCCGGGCGGGTCAGGAAGGTGTCGGGGAGCCGTGCGGTGAGGTGGTCCGTGATGTGTGTGGGCAGAAGGCCCGCCGCGAGCCACTCGGTGACGGCCGGGGCGAGGGCGGCGGCCTCCCGCTCGGACAGCATGAGGCGGGGGTCGACCCGGCGCAGGGCGGCGAGCACGGCGACGGCCCGGGGGTCGATGTCGGTGTCGGCGAGCGGGACCGGTGGCTCGGGCTCGGCGGAGACCTGCGGCCGCGCTGTCTCCTGCACCGCTTCTCGCGCGGGCGGAACCGCCTCCGCGACAGGGACCTGCTTCCGGGGGCGGGGTGGCCTGGGCGGATCAGGAGGGCCGTCCGGATTCGGCAGGCCGCCGGGGACGTCGTAGAAGTACGTGCGGGTACGGACCTGTCCGGTGGGCGTCCGCTCGCGGCGGCGCTCCAGGTATCCGGCCGCTTCGAGTTCCCTGAGCGCTCGCGAGATCAGGATCTCGCCCTCACTGAAGTGCTCGCACAGGGCGGTGATCGTCACGGGGGAACCGTCGGGCAGGGAGGAGATGTACGCCGCGACGCCGATCGTGACCGCGCTGCCGCGTCGCTGGGCGAGGGCGTTGGCGAGGACGGTGAAGTCGGCGGTGAGGCGGGTGCGTACACGGATCACGCCGGAAGTCGGAGTTCCGGCGTCGGCGCGCAGGCGCGCGTTAGACTGCGATTCAGCCATCGGGAAGGTCTGTCTTCCTGGTTGGTCAGGCCCTCGTTCGGGATGCCAGTCCCGGCCGGGGGCCGTATCTGTTTGCGGTTGTCGCGGCGAACGTAGCCGCCCGGATCTCGCTGCGGCAAGCCGGTCACTCGGACGGGTGACGCGGGCTTCCCGCGCAGGGAGGGCGGGTGGGCGGGTAGTTCTTTCCCCCGGTTCTTTCAGGAGGTCAGTGGCCTGCCGGACCCCCGCGGACAAGGGCCCGGCAAGCCCGGAACGTGGACGGCCGCAGTCCGCCACCCCGTGCCGAGCGCACACGCAGGGCGTGCCGGGGGGCCGAGCAGAGCCGGGGCGCCCCCTTGTCACGGCGGCGCGCCGTGACAGCGGGATGCCGGGGTGAATCGGACCCGCTCAGGCGCGCGTTGCTCGCAAAAGGTGGCAATTGCCCGCAATCTTCTGATGTGACCCTCGCACGAACCCTCGCGCCCTCCCCCGTCACGTCACCCGCCGGGGCCGGGCGTCCGCCGCGGCGCCGTCCGGTCCTGACCGCCACGATGGGCACCGCCCTCGGGCTGTTCATGGTCGCCCGGCTGCTGGGTGCCGCGGCCGTGGCCCTGGCCGCGTGGGCGGTCGGCGAGCATCCCGTGCTGCTGCTCGGGCGGTCCTGGGACTCCATCTGGTATCTGCGGATCGCCGGGGACGGCTACGGCCGCAGTCTGCGGTTCCATCCCGACGTCGTCCACAGCGATCTGGCGTTCTTCCCGCTCTATCCGGGCTTGCTGCGGGCCGTCATGGAGATCACCCCGCTCAGCGGGCCCGCCGCCGGGCTGCTGGTGTCGTGGACGGCCGCCGGGGTCGCCGCCTGCGGGATCTACGCGATCGGGGCCCGGCTGCACGACCGGGCCGTCGCCACCGCCCTCGTTCTGCTGTGGGGCCTGCTGCCGCACTCCGTGGTGCTGTCGATGGCCTACACGGAGCCGGTCCTGACCGCCTTCGCCGCCTGGTCGCTGTACGCCGTCCTCAGCGGCCGGTGGGTGTGGGCGGGCGCCCTCGCGGCGGGCGCGGGACTCGCCCGGCCGAACGGGTTCGCGGTCGCCGCGGCGGTCCTCGCGGCGGCGGCGTACGAGCTGTACCGACGGCGCGGAAAAGTTACCCACAGGCTGTGGACGGGCGCGGCGCTCGCCCCGCTCGGCTGGCTGGGGTACGTGCTGTGGGTGGGGCGGCGGCAGGGCGATCCGCTCGGCGGGTACTTCGAGGTGCAGCGGCTGTGGGGCTCGCGCTTCGACTTCGGCCTCGACGCGCTGCGCTTCGTACGGCATCTGCTGCTGGAGGGCGACCTGCTCGTCTTCCCGATGTCGATGGTGACCGTCGCGGCGGCGCTGCTGCTGTACGGGCTGCTGGCCGCGGACCGCGCTCCCGCGCCGCTGCTGGTCTACGCGGGCGTGCTGCTGTTCGTGGCGGCCGGCGGCGCCGGTTTCTTCGAGTGCAAGCCGCGGTTCCTGCTGCCGGCGTTCCCGCTGCTGCTGCCGCTCGCGTGCGCGCTGGTACGGACGGCGAGAGCCCGGCCGTGGCACGCGACCCTGGTGGTCGGTGCCCTGGCCGGGCTCTCGTTCGCGTACGGGGCGTATCTGGTCGTACTGGCCCACAAGCCGCTGTGACGTGCTGTGACGTGAGGACAGCCGCTGTGCGGACTACTCGTCCTCTTGCGGCTTCTCGGCGTCGTCGATCTCCTGCTCCAGGCCGAGCTGCTCGACGAGCCACTTGTCGAACTCGATGGCGGCCCGCACCCAGCTGACCGTCGACGACACGAAGTGCTCCAGGCTGACGCCCGTGCCGATCAGCATCTGCGCCTCGCCGATCAGGCGGACGGTGCCGTCGTCGTGCGTGTGGCTGTAGACCTTGGGCCACAGCGTGCGCCGGTTCCAGTCGTCGATCGATTCGAGCAGCTGGTGCTTCTCGTCGATCTGGTGCGGCCGGTCGTAGAACGTCCGCACCGAGAAGACCTGCTGGTCGTCCTCACCGCGGAACATGAAGTACGTACGGAACTGCTCCCACGGCGCCGCGAGGTCTCCCTCGTCGTCGACGACATACTTCAGCTCCATCTGGTCCAGGAGCTGCTTCACAAGGTCCTGATCCGGGACGACGGGGCCCGCCGGTCCGCCGGGGTTCGGCTCTGGCTGGCCCCCGAAGTTCGGAATCGAGGACGGGTCGATGCTCACCGTGATTTTCCCTTCGTACGGATTCCGCCATCCTCTCCCATCCGGGGCGGGGGCCCGCAACCCCCGCCCCCGCCGGTGACGGAATTCCGCTCAGAGCGTTTTGCCGAGCGCCGGGCCGCTCCCGGGCCCGTCCGCGGGCCCGCCCGCCGGAGTGCTGGCCGGGCCCTCGGCCGCGACCGTCACGGGCCCCGTCGCCGGTCCGACGATCAGGCCGTCGCCGAAGGCGTCCACGCGGACCGTGTCGCCGTCCTTGACCTCGCCGGAGAGGATCTCCTTGGCCAGCCGGTCACCGATGGCGGTCTGGACGAGCCGGCGCAGCGGCCGGGCCCCGTACGCGGGGTCGTTGCCCTCGTCCGCGAGCCAGGCCAGCGCCTCGTCGGTGATCTCCAGGGTGAGCCGGCGCTCGGCGAGCCGCTTCGCGAGACGGCCGACCTGAAGCTTGGCGATGCGTTCCAGTTCCTTCTTGTTCAGCGCGGAGAAGACGACGAGGTCGTCGAGCCGGTTGAGGAATTCCGGCTTGAAAGAAGCCCTCACCACCTCCATGACCTGTTCCTTCTTCTGGTGCTCGCTGGTGAGCGGGTCGACCAGGTACTGGCTGCCCAGGTTCGAGGTGAGGACCAGGATGGTGTTGCGGAAGTCGACCGTCCGGCCCTGCCCGTCGGTGAGCCGCCCGTCGTCCAGGACCTGGAGGAGGACGTCGAAGACCTCAGGGTGCGCCTTCTCCACCTCGTCCAGGAGCACGACGCTGTACGGCCGCCTGCGCACCGCCTCGGTGAGCTGGCCGCCCTCCTCGTAGCCGACGTAGCCGGGAGGCGCGCCCACCAGGCGGGCCACGCTGTGCTTCTCGCCGTACTCCGACATGTCGATGCGGATCATGGCCCGCTCGTCGTCGAAGAGGAAGTCCGCGAGGGCCTTGGCCAGCTCGGTCTTGCCGACACCGGTGGGGCCGAGGAAGAGGAACGAACCGGTGGGCCGGTCCGGGTCGGCGATCCCGGCGCGCGTCCGGCGTACGGCGTCGGAGACGGCCTGCACGGCCTCGCTCTGGCCGATGAGGCGGCGGCCCAGCTCCTCCTCCATGCGCAGCAGCTTCTGCGTCTCGCCCTCCAGGAGGCGGCCGGCGGGGATGCCGGTCCAGGCGCCGACCACGTCCGCGATGTCGTCGGGGCCGACCTCCTCCTTCACCATCGTGCCCTTGGCGGCCTCCACCTCGGCCTCGGAGGCCTCCTCCAGGTCCCTCTCCAGGGTGGGGATCTCGCCGTACAGGAGCTTGGAGGCGGTGTCGAAGTCGCCGTCGCGCTGGGCCCGCTCGGCCTGGCCGCGCAGCCCGTCGAGGCGTTCCTTCAGCTCACCGACGCGGTTGAGGGACTGCTTCTCCTTGTCCCAGCGGGCGGTGAGGCCGCGCAGCTCCTCCTCCTTGTCGGCGAGGTCGCGGCGCAGCTTGTCCAGGCGCTGCTTGGAGGCCGCGTCGGTCTCCTTGTCGAGCGCCAGCTCCTCCATGCGCAGCCGGTCGACGACCCGCTGCAGCTCGTCGATCTCGACGGGCGAGGAGTCGATCTCCATCCGCAGCCGGGACGCGGACTCGTCGACGAGGTCGATGGCCTTGTCGGGCAGGAAGCGGGAGGTGATGTACCGGTCGGAGAGGGTCGCGGCGGCGACGAGCGCGCTGTCCGCGATGACCACCTTGTGGTGGGCCTCGTAGCGGCCCTTGAGACCGCGCAGGATGGCGATGGTGTCCTCGACGGTCGGCTCGGCCACCAGCACCTGCTGGAAGCGCCGCTCCAGCGCCGGGTCCTTCTCGATCCGCTCGCGGTACTCGTCGAGGGTGGTGGCGCCGACCATGCGCAGTTCGCCGCGGGCCAGCATGGGCTTGAGCATGTTCCCGGCGTCCATGGCCGAGTCGCCGCCCGCGCCCGCGCCGACGACGGTGTGCAGCTCGTCGATGAAGGTGATGATCTGTCCGTCGGAGTCCTTGATCTCGGCCAGGACGGTCTTCAGGCGCTCCTCGAACTCACCGCGGTACTTCGCGCCCGCGACCATCGCGCCCAGGTCGAGCGAGACCAGCCGCTTGTTCTTGAGGGACTCGGGCACGTCGCCCTTGACGATCCGCTGGGCGAGGCCCTCCACCACGGCGGTCTTGCCGACGCCGGGCTCCCCGATGAGGACGGGGTTGTTCTTGGTGCGCCGCGACAGGACCTGTACGACGCGGCGGATCTCCTGGTCGCGGCCGATGACCGGGTCGAGCTTGCCGTCCCGGGCCGCTGCGGTGAAGTCGGTACCGAACTTTTCGAGTGCCTTGTACTGGCCCTCGGGATCCGGGGTGGTCACCCGGCGCCCTCCCCTGCTCTTCTCGAACGCGTCCAGCAGCTTCTTGGCGCTGGCCCCCTGCTGGGAGAGTATGTCGCCGACCTGACCGCCCTTGGCGGCGATCGCGATCAGCAGGTGCTCGGTGGAGAGGAACTCGTCCCCGAGCTGCTTGGCCCGCTCGTTCGCGTCGGCGACGACCGCCAGCAGTTCGCGGTTGGGCTGCGGCGGGGCGACGGTGGAGCCGGTCACGCTGGGCAGCGCGGCGAGGACGCGCTCGGCGCCGGCCCGTACGGCGGCCTGGTCGGCCTCGACCGCGGCCAGCAGGTCGGTGATGTTCTCGTTCTCCTGCCCGGCCAGCAGCGCGAGCAGCAGGTGCGCGGGGGTGAGGTCGGGGTGACCTTCGGACACGGCCCTGCTGCTGGCCGCGTTGATCGCGTCCCGGCTCCTGTTGGTCAGCTCGGCGTCCACGTTCGCGTTCTCCTCCTCGTGCTCGTGCTCGTACTCAGGCTCGTACTCGTACGGTGTTGGCTGACCCAACCAACGTACACAAAGTTGAGTCTATTCCACTCAAGGGCGCTCGGGGGGCTCCGGGGGTCGCAGAGCCTTCGACGGGTTAGGTTCCGGTCCATGGCCTCGTACCCCGTGAACCCGCGCGATCCCGGCGACTCCTATCTCGGCTTCTGGCGGGAACGCCACGTGTGCACCCTGAGCACCTTCCGTCCCGACGGCACCCCGCATGTGGTGCCCGTCGGCGTTACATACGATCCCGAGGCCGGTCTGGCTCGGGTCATCGCCTCCAAGTCCAGCAAGAAGGTACGCAACGTGCTGGCCGCGGGACCCGACGGGATGCGGGTCGCCGTGTGCCAGTTCCAGGGGCGGCGGTGGGCGACGCTGGAGGGGCGCGCGACGGTGTCCGGGGACCCGGAGCGGGTCGCGGAGGCGGTGCGCCGCTACGCCGAGCGCTACAGCAGGACGCCGTCGCCCAATCCGGCCCGGGTGGTCATCGAGATCGCCCTGACGTCGGCGATGGGCAACTGCTGACCCCGAGCGGGGCGCGCGGGGCTCCGCCGGGCACGGCCCGCGGGACTCCGCCGGGCACGGCCGCGCCACAAGGCCGGTTTTCACCCTTGTGGAGCCGTGGGGGAGGCATGAAGCATGCCTGCTGAAACATGTCTGCCGGAACTTGCCTGAAAACTGCAGCGGCGTCACCGTGTTCAGGTCAAGCTGTCCCCCCCGCGGGGGGGAGCGCCGAAGACGATTAAAAAAAAACGGGGGTAGCAA
>NZ_JBHWZP010000377.1:0-8630 GCF_042728395.1 Streptomyces sp. NPDC060205 | reverse complement strand
GGCTGAAAGAAATCCACCGGTCCGGGGCCATCTCAGCCCGTCCGGCGTTTGAGGACACAGTGACGGGACGGGTAGGGGCGGCGGGGGCGAGAAAAGGCACTGTCAGGGCAGCAGGCGCTTCGTCAGGGTGTACTCCGTGATCCCCGGGGGATAGTCGGGGATCGCGCACACCACCTCGTACCCCTGCTTCCGGTAGAAGTCCGGCGCCTGGAAGTCCCACGTCTCCAGCCGGGAGGCCCGGCACCCCCGCGACGACACGGCCAGCCGCTCCGCCCGGGACAGCAGATGCGACCCGAGCCCGCTCCCGCGGTGGCGCCCGTCGACCCAGAGATAGGCGACATGCAGCCACGTCGCCCACGTGTGCCCGACCAGCCCGCCCGCGACCGATCCCCCCGGCTCCAGCGCCCACACGTGGAGCGGAACTTCCCGTTCACCAGGGGTTCCGCTCAGGGAACGCAGCATCGGAGACGCCGCCGTATTGGCCTCCCGCAGCCGGGACCGCAGGAATTGGCCACGCTCTTTGTCGACTTCTGTCTCGATACGAAACATACGGCTCACCATAAACGCGTCGGCCAATCAGTTCTGCAAATCACCTTCCGCTCCTGCCGCACGGCCTTACTCTGATGAGCAGCACCGGTGGGGGCCGGTGCCGATCAGGGGGCGAGACAGTCGGGTACGACGCCCGAAGTGGGGGTAGCAGTCTCAGCACGGCGGCGGCCGTGCAACTGCGGCACCCCGTTTCCTGAGCCGACAGGAGGCTCGGGAACACCTCGGGCGCCGTACCTGCGCCGGTCCGTCCCCCGACCAGTGGGGGTTTCTGTGGTTCGCATCCGTGTTCTGGTCGTCGACGACCATCGTATTTTCGCCGAGTCGCTCGCCGCCGCCCTGGCCGCCGAGCCCGATGTCGACGTCTCCGCGGCGGGCAGTGGCCCGGCCGCGCTGCGCTGCCTGGAGCGGGCGGTCGCGGAAGGCCGCAGGTTCGACGTGCTGCTCGTGGACGCCGACCTCGGCGGCAACGTGCCGGGTGTCCGCCCGGCCGTGCCCGTGCACGACAACAACGAAGAAGGCCTGGTCGACGGCATCTCGCTGGTGGCGGGCGTCCGTTCGGGCCAGCCCGGTGTCCGTACCGTCGTACTCGCAGAGAAGGACGATCCGCGGCGTGCGGCTCTCGCCCTGCAGGCGGGCGCCTCGGGCTGGGTGGCCAAGGACTGCTCGCTGTCCCGGCTGCTGACCGTCATCCGGGGGGTGCTGCGGGACGAGACGCATCTGCCGCCCGCCCTGCTCACGGGAGTACTGCGTGAGCTGACCGCCGCCCGCAAACACCGCACCGAGAGCGAGCGGCTCGTGGAGTCGCTGACCCCGCGCGAGCGCGAGGTGCTGCGGTGCATGGTGGCGGGGCTGGGGCGCAAGGCGGTCGCCGAGCGGCTGTTCCTCTCCCCGCACACGGTCCGCACGCATATGCAGAACGTGCTGGGCAAGCTGGGCGTGCACTCGACGCTCGCGGCCGTGGCGCTCGCCCGCCGGGCCGGGGTCGGTCCGGTGGACCTAGCCGGGGATGTTGTCGAACGGGGCGGTCAACTGGCGTAGCAGCCCGGCCAGTTCGCCGCGCTGGGCCCGGCTGAGCTCCGCGAGGATCGCGCGCTCCTGGTCGAGGAGTCCGGCGAGCGCCTGGTCGGCGCGGTCGCGTCCCTCCCCGGTGAGGCGCACGAGTACGCCCCGGCGGTCGCTGGGGTCGGGCAGCCGCTCCACGAGGCCCTTCTTCGCGAGCCGGTCGATGCGGTTCGTCATCGTGCCCGAGGTGACGAGGGTCTGCGTGAGCAACTGCCCAGGGGAGAGCTGGTACGGGGCTCCCGCGCGCCTCAGTGAGGTCAGCACGTCGAACTCCCAGGGCTCCAGGGCGTGCTCGGCGAACGCGATGCGCCGGGCCCGGTCCAGATGCCGCGCGAGCCTGCTCACGCGGCTGAGCACTTCGAGTGGTTCCACGTCGAGGTCGGGGCGCTCCCGGCGCCATGCTGCGACCAGCCGATCGACCTCGTCCTCCATGGCGATCAGTGTAGTGGTTGTGTCGATGTGAAGTCTCTTGATGTGAAGTATCTTGACGGCGAGAGAGTTGGGGTGTGAGGGTGGAGGCAGGCCCGCCCGACCCCCTTGGAGGCTCCCGATGTCCGCCACCACCACTCCCACCTGGGATCCGGGGCAGTACCTGCGCCACGCGGAGCACCGCGTCCGCCCCTTCGCCGAGCTCCTCGGCCGCGTTCCCGGCCTGCCGGGCGACCCGGCCCGGATCGCCGACCTGGGCTGCGGACCCGGCAACGTCACGGTCCAGCTCGTCGAGAGGTGGCCGGGCGCGTACGTCACCGGGTACGACAACTCCCCTCAGATGCTGGCCCGGGCCGAGGAGCACGCGGGGCCGACCGCCGGTGGCGGCGGCCTGGACTTCGCCCACGCGGACCTCACGCAGTGGGCGCCGACGGAGACGTACGACCTGATCGTCTCGAACGCCGCCCTGCAGTGGGTGCCGGGGCATCTGGAGGCGTTCGGGGCGTGGCTCGACGCGCTGGCCGCCGGCGGCACCTTCGCCTTCCAGGTGCCGAACAACATCGACGCGCCCCTGCATGCCCTGATGCGCGAACTCGCCGCCTCCCCGCGGTGGAAGGGGCGGCTGGCGGGAGTCCTGCGCTCCGAGGACTCGGTGCACACGCCGCTCGTCTACCTGGACCGGCTGGCGCGGCTGGGATGCGAGGTGGACGTCTGGGAGACGACGTACATGCAGCTCCTTCAGGGCGAGGACGCGGTCCTCGACTGGTCCAAGGGCACGGGAATGCGGCCGGCGCTCACGGCCCTCGCCGACGACCCGGAAGCCAGGGACGCCTTCACCGCCGAATACCGCGACCTGCTCCGCACGGCCTACCCGACGGCCCCGTACGGCACGGTCCTGCCGTTCCGGCGGCTGTTCGCGGTGGCACGGAAGGCTTCTTGAACAGATGCTGACGGCCGTGGACCACATCCAGCTCGCCGCGCCACCGGGCTCGGAACCGGTCCTGCGCGACTACTACGCCGACGTCCTCGGCATGACCGAGATCCCCAAGCCGCCTGCACTCGCCGCACGCGGAGGCTGCTGGTTCCGGGCGGACGGCGTGCACCTGCACTTGGGGATCGAGCACGACTTCCACCCCGCGAAGAAGGCGCATCCAGGGCTGCGGGTGGTGGATATCGAGTCGTTCGCGGCTCGTCTTGCCGCCTGCGGAGCCCCGGTGGCCTGGGACACCGGGCTTCCGGGGCATCGGCGGTTCTACTCCGAGGACCCGGTCGGCAACCGGCTGGAGTTCCTGGAGCCCTGTCTCAGGGCGTGCGGCCCAGGTTGGTGACCAGGATGCGGATCACGTCCTCGTCGATCACGTAGAGGACGCGGTAGTCACCGACGCGGAGCCGCCGGATGTTCGGTCCGTAGGCGGTCGAGCCGGTGGGGCGCGGCTCCTTGGCGAGGGTGTCGACGGCTTCGTAGACAGCGGCGAGTCCCGCGGGGTCGTCCTTGAGGAACCGCACGGCCGCGTTGGTGGCGCTCGGTTCCCAGGTGATTCGGTAGGTCATGGCCGCAGCCCCAGCATGCGCCCGACTTCCTCGTGGCTTACGCCCTCGCCCAGCGTCCCCTCCGCCTTGCGGCGCTGGTAGTCGGCGGCCGCGAGCGCGTCCTCCAAGTCCTCTATGACCTGTGGCGAGACGAGTAGCGCCGCCACGTGACCGTGGTCGGTGAGGGCGATGGTCTCGCGGCCGTGGGCCGCGCGGCGGACGAGGTCACCGAGCTGGGAACGGGCGGCGCTGATCGCGATCTCAGTCATGGGCGTATTGGTATCACAAGGTTCACGTTGTGGCTCATACACTAACTCTTTCGGCGCCCTATCAGCCGGGGCTTCGCCTCCAGGCCGTCCAGGCCGTGCCAGGCCAGGTTGACCAGGTGGGCCGCCACCTCCGCCTTCTTGGGGCGGCGGACGTCCAGCCACCACTGGCCCGTGAGGGCGACCATGCCCACCAGGGCCTGGGCGTACAGGGGAGCCAGTTTGGGGTCGAAGCCGCGGCGCTTGAACTCGCGGCCCAGGATGTCCTCCACCTGCGTGGCGATGTCCGAGATCAGGGACGCGAAACTGCCCGTCGACTGGGGGATCGGGGAGTCGCGGACCAGGATGCGGAAACCGTCCGTGTACTCCTCGATGTAGTCGAGGAGGGCGAAGGCCGCCTGCTCGCAGAGTTCGCGGGGGTGGCCCGCGGTGAGGGAACTGGTCACGCCGTCCAGGAGGCGGCGCATCTCGCGGTCGACCACCACCGCGTACAGGCCCTCCTTGCCGCCGAAGTGCTCGTACACGACCGGCTTGGAGACGCCGGCCTTCGCCGCGATCTCCTCCACCGAGGTCGCCTCGAAGCCCTTCTGCGCGAAGAGGGTGCGGCCGATCTCCAGCAACTGGGCCCGTCGCTCCGCCCCCGTCATCCGGGTACGGCGTGCGCGCCGCGGCTTTTCATTGCTGGGTGTGCTGGAGTCGGCCACGCCGTCAATCATGCCGCCTCGGCCGCCTCCGGCTTGCGCCGGGCGCCCTTCCCGTCCGGGTTACGGCGGGAATCGATACGCGAGCGTGACGGCCAGCGCACGTCGTACGCCCAGCCGAAGCGCTCGAACCAGCGGATCAGGCGGGCCGACGAGTCCACCTGGCCGCGCTCCACGCCGTGCCGGGCCGACGTCGGGTCCGCGTGGTGGAGGTTGTGCCAGGACTCGCCGCAGGACAGGACGGCCAGCCACCAGACGTTCCCCGAGCGGTCACGCGACTTGAAGGGGCGCTTGCCCACCGCGTGGCAGATCGAGTTGATCGACCAGGTCACGTGGTGCAGCAGCGCCACCCGGACCAGGGAGCCCCAGAAGAAGCCCGTGAACGCGCCCCACCAGGACATCGTCACCAGGCCGCCGATCAGCGCGGGGAGCGCGATGGACAGGCCCGCCCACAGGAGGAACTGGCGGGAGATCGCGCGAAGGGTCCTGTCCTGGATCAGGTCCGGCGCGTACTTCTCCTGCGGAGTCTGCTCCTCGTCGAACATCCAGGCGATGTGGGCCCACCACAGGCCCTTCATCAGGGCCGGGACCGTCTCACCGAAGCGCCACGGCGAGTGGGGGTCGCCCTCGGCGTCGGAGAACTTGTGGTGCTTGCGGTGGTCGGCCACCCAGCGCACCAGCGGCCCCTCGACAGCCATGGAGCCGGCGACGGCCAGCGCGATGCGCAGGGGCCGCTTCGCCTTGAAGGCGCCATGGGTGAAGTGCCGGTGGAAGCCGATCGTGATGCCGTGGCAGCCCAGGAAGTAGAAGAACACCAGCAGGCCGAGGTCCAGCCAGCTCACACCCCAGCCCCAGGCCAGCGGAACCGCCGCGAGGACGGCCAGGAACGGGACGGTGATGAAGAGGAGAAGGGTGATCTGCTCGATGGAGCGCTTCTTCTCGCCGCCCAGCGTGGCGGAGGGGACGGAGGAGTCGTCGTGCGCCCTCGGGGCGTCATCGATCACGTCGGAACTTGTGGTCATGGGGGCGTCCCCTGTGGGGTCGAGGAGGGTGGGTGTGGCCGATAAACGTGGCTGTGGGTAGCCGGAAACAGCGCTTACGGTTCCGTAACCTACGGCGTCGTAAGTATGGCAGCGCGTTGCTCCGGGGCAAGAGCCCGAGAGACTGCGCGTCCGGATGGACACCTATCCTTGGTCTCGGTCGGACAGCGCGGTCCGCTCTGTTTCATTCCCGTATGCCCAGCCGCTGATGCGGCACGAGCCGCCTCGGGCCGACGGGTTCCCCTCCAGACGAGCTTCAACACTGCAAGGAGCCGCACCTGTGAGCAGTGCCGACGACCAGAACACGACAACGGGCAGTGAACTGCGCGCCGACATCCGCCGCCTCGGAGATCTGCTGGGCGAGACCCTCGTACGGCAGGAGGGCCCCGAGCTCCTGGAACTGGTCGAGAAGGTCCGCCGTCTCACCCGCGAGGACGGTGAAGCCGCCGCCGAACTGCTGCGCGGCACCGAACTGGAGACCGCGGCCAAGTTGGTCCGCGCCTTCTCCACCTACTTCCACCTGGCCAACGTCACCGAGCAGGTGCACCGCGGCCGCGAGCTGCGCGCCCGGCGTGCCGCCGAGGGCGGACTGCTCGCCCGGACGGCCGACCGCCTCAAGGACGCCGACCCCGAGCACCTGCGCGCCACCGTCAAGAACCTCAACGTCCGCCCCGTCTTCACCGCGCACCCCACCGAGGCGGCCAGACGCTCGGTACTCAACAAGCTGCGCCGCATCGCCGCCCTGCTGGAGACCCCGGTCATCGAAGCCGACCGGCGCCGCTACGACACCCGTCTGGCCGAGAACATCGACCTGGTCTGGCAGACCGACGAGCTGCGCGTCGTGCGCCCCGAACCGGCCGACGAGGCCCGCAACGCCATCTACTACCTCGACGAACTGCACGCCGGCGCCGTCGGGGACGTCCTGGAGGACCTCACCGCGGAACTGGAGCGCGTCGGCGTCCAGCTGCCGGACGAGACCCGCCCCCTCACCTTCGGCACCTGGATCGGCGGCGACCGCGACGGCAACCCGAACGTGACCCCACAGGTCACCTGGGACGTCCTCATCCTCCAACACGAGCACGGCATCAACGACGCGCTGGAACTGATCGACGAACTGCGCCACTTCCTCTCCAACTCCATCCGCTACACCGGCGCCACCGAGGAACTGCTCTCCTCACTGCAGTCCGACCTGGAGCTGCTGCCGGAGATCAGCCCCCGCTACAAGCGCCTCAACGCCGAGGAGCCCTACCGGCTCAAGGCCACCTGCATCCGGCAGAAGCTGGAGAACACCAAGCTCCGCCTGGCCAAGAACATCCCGCACGAGGACGGCCGCGACTACCTCGGCACCGCCGAGCTGCTGCGCGACCTCACGCTCATCCAGACGTCCCTGCGCGAGCACCGCGGCGCCCTGTTCGCCGACGGCCGCATGAACCGTACGATCCGCACGCTCGCCGCCTTCGGCCTGCAGCTCGCCACCATGGACGTACGAGAGCACGCGGACGCCCACCACCACGCGCTCGGGCAGCTCTTCGACCGGCTCGGCGAGGAGTCCTGGCGCTACGAGGACATGCCACGCGAGTACCGGCACAAGCTGCTCGCCAAGGAACTGCGCTCGCGCCGGCCCCTCGGACCCACCCCGGCCCCGCTGGACGCCGCCGGCCGAAAGACCCTCGGCGTCTTCGAAACCGTCAAGAAGGCGCTGCGGGTCTTCGGACCCGAGGTCATCGAGTCGTACATCATCTCGATGTGCCAGGGCGCCGACGACGTGTTCGCCGCCGCCGTGCTCGCCCGCGAGGCCGGACTCCTCGACCTGCACGCCGGCTGGGCGAAGATCGGCATCGTGCCGCTCCTGGAGACGACCGACGAGCTCAAGGCCGCCGACACCATCCTTGAGGACATGCTGTCCGACCCGTCCTACCGGCGGCTCGTGGCCCTGCGCGGCGACGTCCAGGAGGTCATGCTCGGATACTCCGACTCGTCGAAGTTCGGCGGCATCACCACGAGCCAGTGGGAGATCCACCGGGCCCAGCGGCGCCTGCGTGACGTCGCACACCGGTACGGCGTACGCCTGCGGCTCTTCCACGGCCGCGGCGGCACCGTCGGCCGCGGTGGCGGCCCCTCGCACGACGCGATCCTCGCGCAGCCGTGGGGCACGCTGGAGGGCGAGATCAAGGTGACCGAGCAGGGCGAGGTCATCTCCGACAAGTACCTCGTGCCGTCGCTGGCCCGGGAGAACCTCGAACTGACCGTCGCGGCCACCCTCCAGGCGTCCGCGCTGCACACCTCCCCACGCCAGTCCGACGAGGCGCTCGCCCGCTGGGACGCCGCCATGGACGTCGTCTCCGAGGCCGCCCACGCCGCCTACCGCCGGCTGGTCGAGGACCCGGACCTGCCGACCTACTTCCTCGCCTCCACACCGGTCGACCAGCTCGCCGACCTGCACCTGGGCTCGCGGCCCTCCCGCCGCCCCGGCTCGGGCGTCTCCCTCGACGGCCTGCGCGCCATCCCGTGGGTGTTCGGCTGGACCCAGTCCCGGCAGATCGTGCCCGGCTGGTTCGGCGTCGGCGCCGGCCTCAAGGCACTGCGCGAGGCCGGCCTCGACAGCGTCCTGGAGGAGATGCACGAGCAGTGGCACTTCTTCCGCAACTTCATCTCCAACGTCGAGATGACGCTCGCCAAGACCGATCTCAGGATCGCCCGCCACTACGTCGAGACCCTCGTCCCCGAGGAGCTCCAGCACGTCTTCGCCACCATCGAGGCCGAGCACGAACTGACCGTCCGCGAGGTGCTGCGCATCACCGGTGAGCCCGAACTCCTCGACGCCCACCCGGTACTCAAGCAGACCTTCACCGTCCGCGACGCCTACCTGGACCCGATCTCCTACCTCCAGGTGGCCCTCCTCAAGCGGCAGCGCGACGCGGCAGCGGCCGGCTCCGAGCCGGACCCGCTGCTGTCCCGCGCCCTGCTCCTGACCGTCAACGGAGTGGCGGCGGGTCTGCGCAACACCGGCTGACCCGCCGACACACGCAAGGGGGCCGGGCGGTCGCCACGAC
>NZ_JBHWZP010000376.1:0-8633 GCF_042728395.1 Streptomyces sp. NPDC060205 | reverse complement strand
GCCTCAGGGGCGAAAAGCAGGGGCGCAGCCCCGCTTTTCAGGGGCGCGGGGAACTGCGCGAACGGCCCCCACCGGCCCGCAGACGACAACGCACCCCACAAGGGCCCCGTCAGCGGTCGCTGAACCGCTCCCCCTTCGCCGCCTTCTCCACCAGCAACGCGGGCGGCGCGAACCGCTCCCCGTAGCGATCGGCCAGCTCCCGCGCGCGGGCCACGAACGCGGCCGGTCCGGTGCCGGCCCCGTCACCGCCCTCGTAACCGTTGATGTACTGCAGAACACCACCCGTCCAGCCCGGGAAGCCGATCCCGAAGATCGATCCGATGTTGGCGTCGGCGACCGAGGTCAGGACGCCCTCCTCCAGGAGGCGGACGGTGTCCAGCGCCTCGGAGAACAGCATGCGTTCCTGCATGTCCTGGAAGGGGATCTCCGCGCCCGGCCGGGTGAAGTGCTCCCGCAGCCCTGGCCACAGCGCCGCGCGCTTGCCGTCCGCCCCGTACTCGTAGAAGCCCGCGCCGCCGCTGCGGCCGGTGCGGCCGAACTCGTCGACCATGCGGTCGATGACGACGTCGGCGGGGTGCGTGACCCACGTGCCGCCCGCCTCCTCGACGGCCCGCTTCGACTCGGTGCGGATCTTGCGGGGCAGGGTGAGCGTCAGCTCGTCCATCAGGGAGAGCACCTTGGCCGGATAGCCGGCCTGCGCGGCGGCCTGCTCGACGGAGGCGGGCTCGATGCCCTCGCCGACCATCGCGACGCCCTCGTTGATGAAGTGCCCGATGACCCGGGAGGTGAAGAAGCCGCGCGAATCGTTGACGACGATCGGGGTCTTCCTGATCTGCCGTACGAGGTCGAAGGCGCGCGCCAGGGCTTCGTCGCCGGTGCGCTCGCCCTTGATGATCTCGACGAGCGGCATCTTGTCGACGGGCGAGAAGAAGTGCAGGCCCACGAAGTCGGTCTGCCGCTCGACGCCCTCGGCGAGCGCGGTGATCGGCAGCGTCGAGGTGTTGGAGCACAGCAGCGCGTCCGGCTCGACGAGGTGCTGGATCTCCTGGAACACCTTGTGCTTGAGTGCCGGGTCCTCGAAGACGGCCTCGATGACGGCGTCGCAGCCCGCCACGTCCTGGGGGTCAGCGGTGGGCGTGATGCGGGCGAGCAGCGCGTCGGCCTTCTCCTGGCTCGTACGGCCCCGGGAGACCGCCTTGGCGCAGAGCTTCTCGGAGTAGGCCTTGCCCTTGGCGGCGGCCTCCGCGGAGACGTCCTTGAGGACGACGTCGATACCGGCGCGGGCACACGAGTACGCGATCCCGGCGCCCATCATCCCGGCGCCGAGGACGGCCACCTTGCGGACCTGGCGGGGCTCGACGCCCTGGGGGCGGTTGGCGCCGGAGTTGACGGCCTGAAGGTCGAAGAAGAAGGCCTGGATCATGTTCTTGGAGGTCTGGCCCGCGGCCAGCTCCACGAAGTAGCGCGCCTCGATGACCTGCGCGGTCTCGAAGTCGACCTGGGAGCCCTCGACGGCCGCCGCGAGGATGTTGCGCGGCGCCGGGTAGGGCGCGCCGCCCGTCTGCTTGCGCAGGTTGGCCGGGAAGGCGGGCAGGTTCGCCGCGAACTTCGGGTTGGAAGGGGTGCCGCCCGGGATGCGGTAGCCGGGCTTGTCCCAGGGCTGGCTCGACTCGGGGTTGGCGTCGATGAAGGCGCGGGCCTTGGCCAGCATGTCCTCCCGGGTGGCCGCCACTTCGTGGACGAGACCGTTCTCCAGGGCGCGCTGCGGGCTGTACTGGGTGCCCTGGAGGAGCACCTTGAGGAGGGCGTCGGCGATTCCGAGGAGGCGTACGGTCCTGACGACGCCGCCGCCTCCGGGCAGCAGGCCGAGCGTGACCTCGGGGCAGCCGATCTTGGAGCCGGGCGCGTCGAGGGCGACGCGGTGGTGGCAGGCCAGGGCGATCTCGAAGCCGCCGCCCAGGGCCGCGCCGTTCATGGCGGCGACGACGGGCTTGCCGAGGGTCTCGATGCGGCGCAGGTCGCGCTTGATGGCGAGGCCGCCGTCGAGGAGCTGCTGGGCGGTGTCGGGGGTGACCTGGATGAGGTCGCGCAGGTCGCCGCCCGCGAAGAAGGTCTTCTTGGCGGAGGTGAGGACGATGCCGCGGATGGCCGCGGGGTCGGCCCGCACCTCGGCCTCCAGGCGGTCGGCGATCGCGGTGAGCGACGCGCGGAACGCCTGGTTCATGGTGTTCGCGGACTGGCTGGGATCGTCGAGGACCAGGGTGACGACACCGGTGTCGTCCTGTTCCCAGCGGATGGTGGTGCTCTCGGTCATCTGGAGGTCTCCGTAAGTGTCAAAGTCTTGTCCGCCGCGACGGCGAGAAGCCCGAGGGCGTGGTCCGGCGGTGCCGAATCGGCCCGCGTCCGGCCGGGGGGAAGGACGGGCCCACGTGCCTAGAGGCGCTCGACGACCGTCGCGATGCCCATGCCGCCGCCCACGCACAGCGTGGCGAGGCCGAACCGCTTGTCCTGGCGCTCCAGTTCGTCGACGAGCGTGCCGAGGATCATCGCGCCGGTCGCGCCGAGGGGGTGGCCCAGCGCGATCGCGCCGCCGTTGACGTTGACCTTGTCCAGGGACAGGCCCATGTCGCGGGCGAACCGCAGGACGACCGCCGCGAAGGCCTCGTTGATCTCGACGAGGTCGATGTCGTCGATGGTCAGCCCGGCCTTGGCGAGCGCCTTGCGGGTGGCGGGCGCGGGCCCGGTCAGCATGATGGTCGGCTCGGAGCCGGAGACGGCCGCGGAGACGATCCGCGCGCGCGGGGTGATCCCGTACCGCTCGCCGACCTCCTTGGAGCCGACGGCGACGAGCGAGGCGCCGTCGACGATCCCGGAGGAGTTGCCGGCGTGGTGGACGTGGTCGATCTTCTCCACCCAGTGGTACTTCTGCAGCGCCACGGCGTCGAAGCCGCCGAGGTCGCCGATGTCCGCGAACGACGGCTTCAGCCTGCCCAGCGAGTCCGCGGTGGTCCCGGGGCGCGGGTGCTCGTCGTGGTCGAGGACGACGAGTCCGTTGCGGTCCTTGACGGGTACGACGGACCTGTCGAAGCGGCCGTCCTTCGCGGCCTCGGCGGCGCGCTCCTGGGACAGCGCCGCGTACTCGTCGACATCGCGGCGGGAGAAGCCCTCGATGGTGGCGATGAGGTCGGCGCCGATGCCCTGGGGTACGAAGTCGGTGGCGATGTTGGTCATGGGGTCGGCGAACCAGGCGCCGCCGTCGGAGGCCATCGGCACCCGGGACATCGACTCGACGCCGCCCGCGAGGACGAGGTCCTCCCAGCCCGAACGGACCTTCATGGCAGCCAGGTTGACGGCTTCCAGACCCGACGCACAGAAGCGGTTCTCCTGGACACCGGCCACCGTGTCCGGCAGTCCGGCGGCGATGGCCGAGATCCGGGCGATGTCGGAGCCCTGGTCGCCGACCGGCCCGACGACACCGAGCACGATGTCGTCGATGGCGGCCGGGTCGAGTCCGGGGAAGCGGGCCCGGATCTCGTGGATGAGTCCGACGACCAGGTCGACGGGCTTGGTGCCGTGCAGGGCGCCGTTCGCCTTGCCGCGGCCGCGCGGGGTGCGGATCGCGTCGTACACGTACGCTTCGGTGGTCACTCGTATGCCTTTCAGGAGGAGCCCGGGGGCACCGGGCGGGTCAGCCGAGCAGGGAACGGCCGATGATCTCCTTCATGATCTCGGTCGTCCCGCCGTAGATGGTCTGGATGCGGCCGTCGGTGAAGGCCTTCGCGACGCGGTACTCCGTCATGTAGCCGTAGCCGCCGTGCAGTTGCAGGCAGCGGTCCGCGACGCGTTTCTGCAGTTCGGTGGCCCACCACTTGGCCATCGAGGCGTGCACGGCGTCGAGTTCGCCCGCCGCGTGGTCGACGACGCACCGGTCGATGAAGGTGCGGGTGACGGCGCACTCGGTGGCCATCTCCGCTATCTCGAAGCGGATGTGCTGGAGTTTGGACAGCGGCCGTCCGAAGGCCTCGCGCTCCTTGACGTACTCGGTGGTGATCTCCAGCAGGTGCTCGGCGGCGGCGATCCCGGCGACGGCGATCCCCATGCGCTCCTGCGCGAGGTTCGTCATCAGGTGCACGAAGGCGCCGTTCAGCTCACCGAGCAGGTTCTCCTTCGGGACGCGTACGTCGTGGAAGAACAGCTCCGCGGTGTCCTGGGCCTTCTGGCCGATCTTGTCGAGGTTGCGGCCCCGCTCGAAGCCCTCCGTGCCGCGCTCGACCACCAGCAGGGAGAGGCCCTTCGCGCCTCCCTCCGGGGTCGTCCTCGCGACGACGATCACGAGGTCGGCCAGGATGCCGTTCGAGATGAACGTCTTGGAGCCGTTGAGCAGCCAGTGGTCGCCCCGGTCCTCGGCGTGCGTCCTGATCCCCTGGAGGTCGGAGCCGGCGCCGGGCTCGGTCATGGCGATGGCCGTGATCAGCGAGCCGTCGCAGAACCCGGGCAGCCAGCGCCGCTTCTGCTCCTTGGTACCGAGGCCGGTCAGATAGGGCCCGATGATGTCGTTGTGCAGTCCGAGGGCGAGCCCGGCGGCTCCCGCGCGGGTGAACTCCTCGGCGAGCACCGCGCTGTAGCGGAAGTCGGCGTCGCCGCCGCCCCCGTGCTCCTCGGGGACGGCGAGACCCAGCAGTCCCTGCCGGCCGGCCGCGAGCCACGCCTCGCGCGAGACGATGCCGTCCTTCTCCCACTGCTCGTAGTGCGGCAACACCTCCTTGGCGAGGAAGGTGCGGACGGTCTCGCGGAACGCCTCGTGCTCGGGCGTGAAGATCTGCCGCTTCATTCGGGGGTGCCCTTCGGTTCGGGAGCGCCCGTCGGTTGCGGGGTGCCCTTCAGTGCGGTCGGTTCGGGAATGCCGGTCAGGAGGCCCGGTACGTCCCAGTCGCGGGCCACGTCGGCGGTGCCGGTGCCCGGCAGGGCGGGCCCGCCGCGGACGGCGGTGGGGGTGGCGGAGAAGCGGGGCGCGGGGGCGGGCTGCGTGATGCCGCCGTGGTCGGTGAAGGTGCCACGGGCCGCGAGATGCGGGTGGTGCGGCGCCTCGCGCAGCGACAGCACGGGCGCCACGCACGCGTCGGAGCCGTCGAAGACCGCCGCCCACTCGTCGCGCGTGCGGGTCCTGAAGCGGGCCGCGACCGCCTCGCGCAGCTCGCCCCAGCGGGCCAGGTCCTTGCGCGCGGCGGCCTGGTCCCCGAGGCCGAGCAGGTCGGTGAACTCCTCGTAGAACTGCGCCTCCAGCGCCCCGACCGCCATGTGGCGCCCGTCGGCCGTCTCGTACGTGCCGTAGTACGGGCAGCCGCCGTCGAGGAGGTTGGCGCCGCGCCGGTCCTGCCAGCCGCCCGCGGCCAGCATGCCGTGGATCATCGAGGAGAGGTGGGCCGTGCCGTCCACGATCGCCGCGTCCACGACCTGGCCCGCGCCGGTGGCGCGCGCGTGGTGGAGCGCGGCCAGGACGCCCACGACGAGGTACAGGGAACCGCCCGCGTAGTCCCCGAGGAGGTTGGCGGGGACGGCCGGCGGCTCGTCGGGAGCGCCGATCATGCCGAGGGTGCCGGTCAGCGCGATGTACGCGATGTCGTGCCCGGCGCGCGGGGCGAGCGGTCCGTCCTGGCCCCAGCCGGTCATCCGTCCGTAGACGAGTCCCGGATTGCGGGCGTGGCAGGCCTCGGGGCCGATCCCCAGACGCTCGGCGACCCCCGGTCTGAAGCCCTCGACGAGGATGTCGGCGCGCTCGACCAGGGCGAGGACCCGCTCGGCGCCGTCGGCCGCCTTGAGGTCGACGATCACCGAGCGCTTGTTGCGGTTGGTGACGTCGAAGGCCGGGTCGATCGCCAGGGATCCACCGCCCGGCCGGTCCACGCGGACCACGTCCGCGCCCAGATCGGCCAGGAGCATGGCGGCGAACGGGCCGGGCCCGATGCCCGCCAGCTCGACCACGCGCACCCCGGACAGCGGGCCGTGCCCCGCCGATCCCGCCGTTCCGGCCTCTGCCGCCGCCGTCATCAAGCCCCCAGCACTGTGACACAACTGATGTAACATCAGTGATGTTAAGAACGCGTTCCGCTTCGCACAAGCCCTCGGCGAGCAAGCGCTCAGTCAATTCTGGAAGCCCTGGCCGATTCCCGCGACGGGGCCCTGATCCGTTCGCTCCTGACGCACGCTAGCCTCGGCCCCCGACAACGGCGCGGGCTGAACGGCTGAGAGGTGCCATGAGCAGGCAGGACAGGACCGAGCGCGCGTACGACATCGTGCTCTTCGGAGCCACGGGATTCGTCGGAAGGCTCACCGCGGAGTACCTCGCCGCACATGCCCCCGAGCGGCTGCGCTGGGCGATCGCGGCCCGCGACACCGCGAAACTCGAACGGCTGCGGGAGCGCCTCGCGGAAATCGACCCGGCCTGCGCGGAGCTGCCCGTCCTGCGGGCCGACGTCACCGATCCGGTCTCCCTGCGGGAACTCGCCGGGCACGCGCGCGTGGTGGCCACAACCGTCGGCCCCTATGTGGAGTACGGCGAGGACCTGGTCGCCGCCTGCGCGGACGCCGGTACCGACTATCTGGATCTCTGCGGAGAGCCCGAGTTCGTGGACCTCATGTACGTACGGCACGACGCACGCGCGCGTGAGACCGGCGCCCGGCTGGTGCACGCCGCCGGATTCGACTCGATCCCCCACGACCTGGGCGCCTGGTTCACCGTGCGACAGCTGCCCGAAGGGGTGCCGCTGACCGTGGACGGCTTCGTGCGGGTCGGGGCGACGTTCTCGGGCGGCACCTTCGCCTCCGCGCTCAACCAGTTCTCCCGCGGGCGGCACATGCTCGCCGCCGCGCGCGACCGCAGACGGCACGAGCCGCGCCTGGTCGGACGCCGGGCGTACGTTCCCGCGAGCACCCCGCGCTACGCGAAGGAACTCGGCGCGTGGGCCCTGCCGCTGCCCACCATCGACGCGCAGATCGTGCAGCGGTCCGCGCGGGCGCTGGAACGGTACGGGCCCGACTTCCGCTACCGGCACTACGCGGCCGTCGAGACCCTGCCGTCGGCCGTGGGCGGGGTGGCCGGAGCCGGGGCGCTCTTCGTGGCGGCTCAGGTGCCGCCCGTGCGGCGCTGGCTGTCGGGCCGGCTCAAGCCGGGCGAGGGGCCGGACGAGGAGAAGCGGGCCGCCAGCTGGTTCTCGGTACGGTTCGTCGGCGAGGGCGGTGGGAAGCGGGTCTTCACCGAGGTGGCCGGCGGGGATCCCGGCTACGGGGACACCGCGAAGATGCTGGGCGAGTCCGCGCTGTGTCTCGCGTTCGACGAGCTGCCCCGTACGTCGGGGCAGGTGACGACTGCCGTCGCCATGGGGGATTCGCTGATCGAGCGGTTGCGCGGGGCGGGGATCACTTTTCGGGTCGCCGCCACGCGGTGACGCGGTGACGCTGCGCTGGCGAGGGCCGGAGGGGTGGTGCCCGGCGGGGTGGTGCGGGTTGAGTGTGGCTGGCGGCGCAGTTCCCCGCGCCCCTGAAAAACTCGGGGTCCGGCGAGTTGGTCAGAAGGGCCACTCCACAAGTGTGTAGATCATTCCGGCTATCCAGGCCACGCCTGCCAGTACCGCGAGGGCAAGGCCTGCCATCACGGCCCGCTCGACGGGCTGGGTGGGGCCTGCGGCGGGCTTGGGAGCACGGTGTGTCGTCATGTGGCCAAGCCTGTCGATCATGGCGGGCCGCGACATCCGTACACGTACTCAGAACACGTACTCAGGCCGTCGTAGTCACGCCGCCGTCGTCTTCAGGGCCCGGCGGCACAGCGCGTCCGCGTGGCGGGTCGTCTCGGGGAGGCGGAAGCGCGGTGCGAGACGGAGGGTGTGGGCGCAGGCGTTCTCCAGCGTCACCCGGTGGCCGACCGAGACGAACACCGGCTTGATCCCCGCCTGGGTGCGCAGCGCCCGCCCGACCTCCTCCTCGCCCGCGAGCAGCGGGGACGACGAGCCGCGCGGGGCGCCCGGCTCCTCGTGGGTGAACGTGAACGGGTTCTTGGCGACCCCGATGGTCGGGAGGCCGGTGAGGACACCGAGGTGGCTCGCCAGGCCGAAACGGCGAGGGTGGGCGAGCCCGTAGCCGTCGCAGACCACCAGGCCCGGCGCGCACGGCAGCGCTTCGAGGGCCGCCATGACCGCCGGGATCTCCCGGAAGGCGAGCAGCCCGGGGACGTACGGGAAGGACACCCGGCCGACGGCCGTGGACTCCGCGACCACGTCCAGGGTCGCCGCGTCCAGCACGACGGCCGCGGCCACGACGACATCGCGCTCGTCGTCGTAGGCCACGTCCACGCCGGTCACCCGGCCGGTGCCCGGCGGCGGGCCGGGCTCGTCGAGGACCACCCGCCCCCGCAACTCGTCCTGCACGGCCCGGGCCCGCTCTTCGGTCGCGGGCCAGCCCGCGGGGATGCGTACGGTCATCGTCATGGTGCGTCGAGCCTAGGGCCTGTCTGACAATTCCCGTCGTCGCCCGCAGGGCGGCCGGGCGGCGTCAGGTGCGTGCTCTCGCCGTGCCGGGCGCAGAGCCTCGTACTGGACGTACTTGGCGAGGGGCCCGGGGCGGCGGGGGGGGGGGCAGTG
>NZ_JBHWZP010000375.1:0-8639 GCF_042728395.1 Streptomyces sp. NPDC060205 | reverse complement strand
GCGTCGGCCGGGGGGCGTCGTCGTGCCCGGCGGGAGCCCGGCCGTGGGCGCCGCCGTCACTCGTAGAACCCGCTCAGTCACCCGAACTGTCGTTCCGGGCGCCCGGTTTGACGTACCGTGACGCGTTTTGGGAAGCATCACGGACATCACATTCACCCCCCCGCCCCTTGGAACGTGATCCCGTACCTGTAAAACTCGGGCGGTCATTGATTACACATACACGGGTGTGCGTCGGGGAGGACGTTCACACGTGTCAGGGGAGGGGATCTCATGGCGCGCGTGCGCCTGCAGGGCACGGGGCGGCACCGCGCTGTGAAACCGGTCAAGGGAAGCCGTCAGGCGCTCGCGCTGGCGACCGTGCTGTCCGCGGCGGGCATCCAGGCCGGCACGTCGGCGGGGACGGCGCAGGCCGTCGACAATCCGACGTGGACCGAGGGCCCGATCTTCAACGACCCCCTCGGCACCACCGACCAGCAGTACGCGATCCGCGCCCGGCTGATCGAGCTGACGAACTCCGCGCTGCCCGGCTCCACGATCAAGGTCGCCGTCTACCACGTCTGGGAGGCCGGCGTCGTCGACGCGCTCGTCGCCGCCAAGAACCGCGGTGTGCACGTCCAGGTGCTGCTCGACGAGTCCAGCATCAGCGACCGCCCGACGAACACCGCCTACGGGACGCTCGCCTCGGGGCTCGGCACGGACCGTACGCAGGGCTCGTACGTCTCGACGTGTCCGGAGAACAAGTCGTGCCTCGGCGACCCGAAGTTCGGGCAGTCGATCATGCACAACAAGTTCTGGCTGTTCTCGGCGGTCAAGGGCGCCACGAACGTCGTCGTCGAGACCACCTCGAACTCCACGCCGTCCGCGCACACGCGCTTCTTCAACGACGCGCTGCTGCTGCCGAACAACCCGACGATGTACGACGCGTACGCGGACTACTTCGACACGATGGTCGCGCAGGACTGGGAGTCCTGGAACTACCGCACGGTGAGCAACGGCCTCTACAAGGCGTACTTCTTCCCGCGGGCGGGCAACACGCGGGCCACCGACTCGGTGTACTCGATCCTCAACAACGTCACCTGCAAGTACAAGGACACCGCGGGCGTCACCCAGTCGACCAAGGTCCGGGTGGCGATCTTCAAGATCACGCGGCTGGCCATCGCGGAGAAGCTGGTCGACCTGAAGAAGGCGGGCTGCTCCGTGAGCATCGTCTACGCGGAGTCGGACAGCGCCAAGAGCAGCGGCGGCACCAAGGGCACCTGGGAGAAGCTGCACACCACCGGCGGCCCGACCGTACGCTGCTACAACGACGACCGGGACCCGCTGAACCCCGGCAAGAAGCTGGTCACGCCGTACATCATCCACAGCAAGTACATCCTGGTGGACGGCATGTACGACGGCGTGAGGAACAAGGTCAGCTTCACCGGCTCCGGCAACTACACGGGCCCCGCGCTGCGCGAGAACGACGAGTCGATCGTGAAGGTCGACGACGACGCCGTGCACGACATGTACAAGGTCCACTTCGACCGGGTGACCAAGGTCGCCTACCCGGGCACCGCGGACACCACGGATCTGTGCAAGGGCGTGAAGCCGCTGCCCGCGGACGGCGAGCCCACGTAGGTTGCCTGGTCAGGGGGTGGTACGGGGCCGGTTTGACCCCCAGGTCGGGGCCCCGTAACCTTGACCCTCGGTGTGTTTCTTGATGCACCGCATTCCCGTAAACCTCTTCCTCCTGGTGGCTCGCGCCCCGGGAGAGGCTGCCTCCTTCGCTCTTGTGGCGGCTGGACTGCGGGGATTCCGATTTCGAGTGAGAGAGAGATCCGCGTGTACGCCATCGTGCGCAGCGGTGGTCGCCAGCACAAGGTTGCTGTCGGCGACATCGTTGAGGTTGACAAGATTTCCACTGCCAAGGTCGGCGACACGGTCGAGCTCTCGACCCTGCTCGTTGTCGACGGCGACGCTGTCACCAGCGACCCGTGGGTGCTGGCCGGCATCAAGGTCCAGGCCGAGATCGTGGATCACCACAAGGGTGTGAAGATCGACATCCTTCGCTACAAGAACAAGACCGGCTACCGCCGTCGTCAGGGCCACCGCCAGCAGTACACGGCGATCAAGGTCACTGAGATCCCCGCGGCTGCGAAGTAAGGGACTGAGGAGAGATGGCACACAAGAAGGGCGCATCGTCCACCCGGAACGGTCGCGACTCAAACGCTCAGCGGCTCGGTGTGAAGCGCTTCGGCGGTCAGACCGTCAACGCCGGTGAGATCCTGGTCCGCCAGCGTGGCACCCACTTCCACCCCGGCGTGAGCGTCGGCCGTGGCAAGGACGACACGCTGTTCGCGCTGGCCGCCGGTGCGGTCGAGTTCGGCACGCACCGTGGCCGCAAGGTCGTGAACATCGTTCCGGTCGCCTGACCGGATCTTTCGCGAGGCGGACCTCACTTCCCGTACGGGAAGCGGGTCCGCCTTTCGCGTGTTTTAACTGGTGGAGAGGGTTCTGTCGGACAGACCTCCCCACCGAGTAGTGATCATCGGGCGGCGACGACCGCGCGGTGCTCATCGATGAGAGATTTTCCGTACGTAACTGGAGGCACATCCCATGACCACCTTCGTGGACCGCGTCGAGCTGCACGTCGCCGCGGGTAGCGGAGGCCACGGCTGTGCCTCCGTCCACCGGGAGAAGTTCAAGCCCCTCGGGGGCCCGGACGGCGGCAACGGCGGCCGTGGCGGTGACGTGATCCTGGTCGTCGACCAGTCCGTCACCACGCTCCTCGACTACCACCACTCCCCGCACCGCAAGGCCACCAGCGGCCGGCCCGGCGAGGGCGGCAACCGCTCCGGCAAGGACGGCCAGGACCTGATCCTGCCCGTGCCGGACGGCACCGTCATCCAGGACAAGGACGGCAACGTCCTCGCGGACCTGGTGGGCCAGGGCACCACCTACGTGGCCGCCGAGGGCGGCAGGGGCGGCCTCGGCAACGCGGCACTGTCCTCGGCCCGCCGCAAGGCGCCCGGCTTCGCGCTGCTCGGTGTTCCCGGCGGCATGCAGGACATCGTCCTTGAGCTGAAGACGGTCGCGGACGTCGCGCTCGTCGGCTACCCCAGCGCGGGCAAGTCCTCGCTGATCTCCGTGCTGTCGGCGGCCAAGCCGAAGATCGCCGACTACCCCTTCACGACCCTCGTCCCCAACCTCGGTGTGGTGACGGCCGGCTCGACGGTCTACACGATCGCCGACGTGCCGGGACTCATCCCCGGAGCCAGCCAGGGCAAGGGCCTCGGGCTCGAATTCCTGCGGCACGTGGAGCGCTGCGAGGTGCTCGTCCACGTACTGGACACGGCGACCCTGGAGTCGGACCGTGACCCCGTCTCCGACCTCGACATCATCGAGGAGGAGCTGAACCAGTACGGCGGGCTGGGCAACCGGCCGCGCCTCGTCGTCCTGAACAAGATCGACGTGCCCGACGGCAAGGACCTGGCCGAGATGGTGCGGCCCGACCTGGAGGCGCGCGGCTACCAGGTCTTCGCGATCTCGGCCGTCGCCCACATGGGTCTCAAGGAGCTCTCCTTCGCGCTGGCCGAACTGGTCGGGCAGGCGCGTGCGGCGAAGCCGAAGGAAGAGGCCACGCGGATCGTCATCCGCCCGAAGGCGGTCGACGACGCCGGCTTCACCGTGGTGCGCGAGGACGAGGGGCTGTACCGCGTACGCGGCGAGAAGCCCGAGCGGTGGGTCCGGCAGACGGACTTCAGCAACGACGAGGCCGTCGGGTACCTGGCCGACCGGCTCGCCCGCCTCGGCATCGAGGCCTCGCTGATGAAGGCGGGCGCCCGGACGGGTGACGGCGTCGCCATCGGACCCGAGGAGAACGCGGTCGTCTTCGACTGGGAGCCGACGGTGATGGCGGGGGCGGAGATGCTCGGGCGCCGTGGTGAGGACCACCGCTTCGACGCGCCCCGGCCGGCTTCGCAGCGGCGTCGGGACAAGCAGGCGGAGCGGGACGAGGCGGACAAGGAATTCGACGACTTCAACCCGTTCTGAGGGGCCGTCCGCCGGGTCGGGGGTGTGTGGGTACACCGCGGCCCGGTGGGGGTTTGTTGCGCCGTTCCCCGCGCCCCTGGGGTGGGTGGGCTGGGGTTGTGTTTTGACCGCGGGCCGGTGGGGGCTTGTCGCGCAGTTCCCCGCGCCCCTGGGGTTGGTGGGGCTGCGGTTGTGTTTTGACCGTCGGCCGGTGGGTAATTGCGCCGTTCCCCGCGCCCCTTGGGTCCGTGGGGGCTTGTTGCGCAGTTCCTCGCGCCCCTCCGGGTGGGGGTGCTGTGGGGCTTTTAGGGGCGCGGGGAACTGCGCGGGTCACCCCCGCCGGGCCGCAGCGAAGGCACCTCCTCAGCCCCCGGGAAGGGGCGCGGGGAACGGCGCAATTACCCACCGGCCGACGGTCAAAACACAACCGCAGCCCCACCAACCCCAGGGGCGCGGGGAACTGCGCGACAAGCCCCCACCGGCCCGCCGTCAAAACACAACCCCAGCCCACCCACCCCAGGGGCGCGGGGAACGGCGCAACAAACCCCCACCGGGCCGCGGTGTACCCACACACCCCCGACCCGGCGGACGGCCCCTCAGAACGGGTTGAAGTCGTCGAATTCCTTGTCCGCCTCGTCCCGCTCCGCCTGCTTGTCCCGACGCCGCTGCGAAGCCGGCCGGGGCGCGTCGAAGCGGTGGTCCTCACCACGGCGCCCGAGCATCTCCGCCCCCGCCATCACCGTCGGCTCCCAGTCGAAGACGACCGCGTTCTCCTCGGGTCCGATGGCGACGCCGTCACCCGTCCGGGCGCCCGCCTTCATCAGCGAGGCCTCGATGCCGAGGCGGGCGAGCCGGTCGGCCAGGTACCCGACGGCCTCGTCGTTGCTGAAGTCCGTCTGCCGGACCCACCGCTCGGGCTTCTCGCCGCGTACGCGGTACAGCCCCTCGTCCTCGCGCACCACGGTGAAGCCGGCGTCGTCGACCGCCTTCGGGCGGATGACGATCCGCGTGGCCTCTTCCTTCGGCTTCGCCGCACGCGCCTGCCCGACCAGTTCGGCCAGCGCGAAGGAGAGCTCCTTGAGACCCATGTGGGCGACGGCCGAGATCGCGAAGACCTGGTAGCCGCGCGCCTCCAGGTCGGGCCGCACCATCTCGGCCAGGTCCTTGCCGTCGGGCACGTCGATCTTGTTCAGGACGACGAGGCGCGGCCGGTTGCCCAGCCCGCCGTACTGGTTCAGCTCCTCCTCGATGATGTCGAGGTCGGAGACGGGGTCACGGTCCGACTCCAGGGTCGCCGTGTCCAGTACGTGGACGAGCACCTCGCAGCGCTCCACGTGCCGCAGGAATTCGAGCCCGAGGCCCTTGCCCTGGCTGGCTCCGGGGATGAGTCCCGGCACGTCGGCGATCGTGTAGACCGTCGAGCCGGCCGTCACCACACCGAGGTTGGGGACGAGGGTCGTGAAGGGGTAGTCGGCGATCTTCGGCTTGGCCGCCGACAGCACGGAGATCAGCGAGGACTTGCCCGCGCTGGGGTAGCCGACGAGCGCGACGTCCGCGACCGTCTTCAGCTCAAGGACGATGTCCTGCATGCCGCCGGGAACACCGAGCAGCGCGAAGCCGGGCGCCTTGCGGCGGGCCGAGGACAGTGCCGCGTTGCCGAGGCCGCCCCTGCCGCCCTCGGCGGCCACGTAGGTGGTGCCCTGGCCCACCAGGTCCGCGAGGACGTTGCCGTCCTTGTCCTGGATGACGGTGCCGTCCGGCACGGGCAGGATCAGGTCCTGGCCGTCCTTGCCGGAGCGGTTGCCGCCCTCGCCGGGCCGGCCGCTGGTGGCCTTGCGGTGCGGGGAGTGGTGGTAGTCGAGGAGCGTGGTGACGGACTGGTCGACGACCAGGATCACGTCACCGCCACGGCCGCCGTTGCCGCCGTCCGGGCCCCCGAGGGGCTTGAACTTCTCCCGGTGGACGGAGGCACAGCCGTGGCCTCCGCTACCCGCGGCGACGTGCAGCTCGACGCGGTCCACGAAGGTGGTCATGGGATGTGCCTCCAGTTACGTACGGAAAATCTCTCATCGATGAGCACCGCGCGGTCGTCGCCGCCCGATGATCACTACTCGGTGGGGAGGTCTGTCCGACAGAACCCTCTCCACCAGTTAAAACACGCGAAAGGCGGACCCGCTTCCCGTACGGGAAGTGAGGTCCGCCTCGCGAAAGATCCGGTCAGGCGACCGGAACGATGTTCACGACCTTGCGGCCACGGTGCGTGCCGAACTCGACCGCACCGGCGGCCAGCGCGAACAGCGTGTCGTCCTTGCCACGGCCGACGCTCACGCCGGGGTGGAAGTGGGTGCCACGCTGGCGGACCAGGATCTCACCGGCGTTGACGGTCTGACCGCCGAAGCGCTTCACACCGAGCCGCTGAGCGTTTGAGTCGCGACCGTTCCGGGTGGACGATGCGCCCTTCTTGTGTGCCATCTCTCCTCAGTCCCTTACTTCGCAGCCGCGGGGATCTCAGTGACCTTGATCGCCGTGTACTGCTGGCGGTGGCCCTGACGACGGCGGTAGCCGGTCTTGTTCTTGTAGCGAAGGATGTCGATCTTCACACCCTTGTGGTGATCCACGATCTCGGCCTGGACCTTGATGCCGGCCAGCACCCACGGGTCGCTGGTGACAGCGTCGCCGTCGACAACGAGCAGGGTCGAGAGCTCGACCGTGTCGCCGACCTTGGCAGTGGAAATCTTGTCAACCTCAACGATGTCGCCGACAGCAACCTTGTGCTGGCGACCACCGCTGCGCACGATGGCGTACACGCGGATCTCTCTCTCACTCGAAATCGGAATCCCCGCAGTCCAGCCGCCACAAGAGCGAAGGAGGCAGCCTCTCCCGGGGCGCGAGCCACCAGGAGGAAGAGGTTTACGGGAATGCGGTGCATCAAGAAACACACCGAGGGTCAAGGTTACGGGGCCCCGACCTGGGGGTCAAACCGGCCCCGTACCACCCCCTGACCAGGCAACCTACGTGGGCTCGCCGTCCGCGGGCAGCGGCTTCACGCCCTTGCACAGATCCGTGGTGTCCGCGGTGCCCGGGTAGGCGACCTTGGTCACCCGGTCGAAGTGGACCTTGTACATGTCGTGCACGGCGTCGTCGTCGACCTTCACGATCGACTCGTCGTTCTCGCGCAGCGCGGGGCCCGTGTAGTTGCCGGAGCCGGTGAAGCTGACCTTGTTCCTCACGCCGTCGTACATGCCGTCCACCAGGATGTACTTGCTGTGGATGATGTACGGCGTGACCAGCTTCTTGCCGGGGTTCAGCGGGTCCCGGTCGTCGTTGTAGCAGCGTACGGTCGGGCCGCCGGTGGTGTGCAGCTTCTCCCAGGTGCCCTTGGTGCCGCCGCTGCTCTTGGCGCTGTCCGACTCCGCGTAGACGATGCTCACGGAGCAGCCCGCCTTCTTCAGGTCGACCAGCTTCTCCGCGATGGCCAGCCGCGTGATCTTGAAGATCGCCACCCGGACCTTGGTCGACTGGGTGACGCCCGCGGTGTCCTTGTACTTGCAGGTGACGTTGTTGAGGATCGAGTACACCGAGTCGGTGGCCCGCGTGTTGCCCGCCCGCGGGAAGAAGTACGCCTTGTAGAGGCCGTTGCTCACCGTGCGGTAGTTCCAGGACTCCCAGTCCTGCGCGACCATCGTGTCGAAGTAGTCCGCGTACGCGTCGTACATCGTCGGGTTGTTCGGCAGCAGCAGCGCGTCGTTGAAGAAGCGCGTGTGCGCGGACGGCGTGGAGTTCGAGGTGGTCTCGACGACGACGTTCGTGGCGCCCTTGACCGCCGAGAACAGCCAGAACTTGTTGTGCATGATCGACTGCCCGAACTTCGGGTCGCCGAGGCACGACTTGTTCTCCGGACACGTCGAGACGTACGAGCCCTGCGTACGGTCCGTGCCGAGCCCCGAGGCGAGCGTCCCGTAGGCGGTGTTCGTCGGGCGGTCGCTGATGCTGGACTCGTCGAGCAGCACCTGGACGTGCACACCGCGGTTCTTGGCGGCGACGAGCGCGTCGACGACGCCGGCCTCCCAGACGTGGTAGACGGCGACCTTGATCGTGGAGCCGGGCAGCGCGGAGTTCGTCAGCTCGATCAGCCGGGCGCGGATCGCGTACTGCTGGTCGGTGGTGCCGAGGGGGTCGTTGAAGATCGGGCCCTCGGTCCACGTCGGATTGTCGACGGCCTGCGCCGTCCCCGCCGACGTGCCGGCCTGGATGCCCGCCGCGGACAGCACGGTCGCCAGCGCGAGCGCCTGACGGCTTCCCTTGACCGGTTTCACAGCGCGGTGCCGCCCCGTGCCCTGCAGGCGCACGCGCGCCATGAGATCCCCTCCCCTGACACGTGTGAACGTCCTCCCCGACGCACACCCGTGTATGTGTAATCAATGACCGCCCGAGTTTTACAGGTACGGGATCACGTTCCAAGGGGCGGGGGGGTGAATGTGATGTCCGTGATGCTTCCCAAAACGCGTCACGGTACGTCAAACCGGGCGCCCGGAACGACAGTTCGGGTGACTGAGCGGGTTCTACGAGTGACGGCGGCGCCCACGGCCGGGCTCCCGCCGGGCACGACGACGCCCCCCGGCCGACGC
>NZ_JBHWZP010000374.1:0-8675 GCF_042728395.1 Streptomyces sp. NPDC060205 | reverse complement strand
ACCGAGTTCGTGGTACCGAGGTCGATCCCGACCGCACGTGCCATGTCCGTCCCCTTCCGCCCAGGTGCTGCCGCGTTCCATCACCGCGTTCCATCACAAAACTTGAGTGCGATGCTGTCAATGGGGCAAGTACCCCGGACCTGGCCGGACATGACGATGCCGCGCCCACGGCGTGGGGCGCGGCATCGCCTCAAGAGCGGTGTGCGGGTCCTCCGCAGCGGCGGGGTGTCAGGCGAGCTTCGCCGTCAGCGTGATCGTCGTGCCCGTCAGCGCCTGGCTGACCGGGCAGTTCTTCTTGGCGTCCTCGGCGGCGGCGACGAAGGCGTTCTCGTCGAGGCCCGGCACGGTGCCCTCCACGGTGAGGTGGATGCCCGTGATGCCCTCACCCGGCTGGAACGTGACGTCCGCGGAGGTGGTGAGCTTGGTGGGCGGGGTGCCGGCGCCGGCGAGGCCGTGCGAGAGCGCCATGGAGAAGCAGCTGGAGTGGGCGGCGGCGATCAGCTCCTCCGGGCTGGTCTTGCCGTTCGCCTTCTCGGAGCGCGACGGCCACGACACCGGCTGCTCGCCGATGCCGGAGGAGTCGAAGGTGACGACGCCGTTGCCCTCAAGCAGGTTGCCTTCCCAGACGGTGTGTGCGGAGCGCGTTGTTGCCACGATGATTCCCTTTCGACGAGGTCCCGGTTCCGGGTCCGTGGCACCATCCGATCACACTCGGGTCACCGTCGGGCTCAGCGCACGCGAAAGACCGGCCCCCGCGCGGTGAACGGCAGGGAGGCGCCCTGCGGAATCAGATAGGCGTGCTCGCGGCGGACCCGCAGGACGTCGCACCAGCCGTCCGTGATGATCAGGACCGGGGCGCCCGGCGGGAAGTCCTTCGCCCGGTGCAGGAGGTCCACACCCGGCTGCAGGATCGTGCCGCCCCGGCCGTGGACGCGTACCCGCCCGGCGATCTCCGTGACCGGGACGAAGCCCGCGTCGTGCGGTGCCGCGTCGCAGAACACGACCCGCGCCGCCGGTACGTCCCTGGCCTCGGCGTACGAGGCGATCGCGCCCAGCGCCTTGCCGAGCAGGGTGCGGTCCATGGAGCCGGAGGTGTCGAGGACCACGCCGAAGGTGCAGCGGGCGATCTCCTCGGGCGGGAAGTACCGCCCGGCGCGCGGGATGCCGGGGGTGGCGGCCTGCCGGCGGGACGGGCGGGCGTAGGTGCGCAGCGGCTCGGGGCGCGGCACGAACTCGTCGAACCAGCGAGCCAGTTGCGCGTCCCACGGCAGCGGTGGATGGCTGAGCGCGCGGATGTCCTCGACGAGCCCGCCGGGCAGGTAGCCGCGCTCCTGCCGCTGGTGCAGGTCGAGTCCGCGGGCGAGGCCGCGGCGGTAGAACTCGTCGAGGTCGACGTAGTCGCGCGGCGAGCCGAGCGGACCGCCCAGGATGTCTCCCACGCCCTTGCCGCGCAGGGTGGCGAGGCGTCGGTGGCGGCGCAGGTCGGTGGCGAGCCGGTCGTAGACCTCCTCGGCGGAGAGGTCCTTCACCTCCTGGTCGTACAGCAGCCCTTCGGGCATCACACCGACCTGCATCTCGGTCAGCCAGGAGTTGATGACGTAGTCGCAGGCGACGTTGAAGAGGTACGGGTCGCGGACGCCGCAGCGGTCGCCGTGGCGCAGCGCGGCGTGCAGCATCTCGTGGGCCAGGACGAACCGCCACTCCTCGTCGTCGAACTGCCGCAGCGGGTTGATGTAGATCTCAGCGGCCTCCGGGTCGACCGCGGCGACGGAGATGCCGTGCGCGTGGGCGAGTTCGGCGTCCGCGACGATCGTGATGCCGGCCGCGATGCCGCCGAGCAGGGGGTAGGAGGACACGAACCAGCTCAGGGCCCGCTCCCACGGCTGGCGCGGGGTGATGCCGCCGCGCATCGAGTCGCGTCGGCCGCCCGCCATGTCCATCGCGGCGGACACCGTGCGCGTCAGCGCGTGGGCGAAGGCGAGCTGCCAGTCCGGGGCGGACCCGCCCCGCCAGGTGTCCCACGGCACGAGCAGCTGGTCCGGCTCGTCACCGGCCGTACCGCAGCGCTCGTACACGGCGGGGATGCCGGCGCCGTCGCGGCGCCAGCGCGCGGCGAGCTGCTCCTCGTCCCCGTCGGGGTACGACATCGGCAGGTCCGCGGGGGTCAGGCCGATGGGGAAGCCGAGCAGGAAGCGGTTGACGACGACGCAGCGGGCGGCGAGGTCGAAGCGGTCGGGCTGCTCCCGCACGGTCCTGTGCGCCGGTACGTGTCCGAAGCCGAGGTGGAGGGCGGCGTGCGCGACCGCCCAGGCCCATTCGGCGGGCTGGGCGCGGCGTTTGGGGTGGACGTGCAGGACGCCGTCGGAGTCGACGCGGACGAGCCCGTCGCGGGGCGAGTCCTCGCAGTTCTCCTGGCGGCAGACGCTGAAGCCGATGGCGGCGAGGGCGCGGTTGGCCCGTACGAGCCGCATGCCCTCCGCGAACGCCTCGGCGGCCAGGTCCTTCTTGGGCTCCGCCTGCTTGCCCGTACGGGTCACCGGCGGGCCTCCACCAGCCGGGGCATGTCACGGGCCGCCTCCACCAGGAACCAGGCGGGCAGCACGGGATTGCCGTCCTCGTCCGAGGCGATGACGCTCTGGGCGACCTCCACCGATATCTCGGCGAGCTGCACGAGCAGCGACTTCGCGCGGTACGCGGTCTGCCGGCCGTTCGCCGAGGCGTGCTCCTTGCTGGTGGGCAGCTCCTTGACCAGCCGTCCCCGGAACGACTCGGCGAGGTAGTACAGCAGGTCGCGGTCCTCGACGCGGTTCGGCCAGCGGGCCTCGCCCTTGAGGATCGCCTCGATGCCGAACCGGCTGCGGACGATCTTGACGTAGCCGCAGAAGGCGACCGCGTGCGCGGGCGTCAGCGTGCCGTGCGCGATGACCTTGAGCGTCGGCTCGTCGAGGGTCGGGCCGAAGGAGCGCAGGGCGTCGGAGAGCATGTGCCAGGAGCGGGGCGTGGAGAAGGGCTCCTCGGTCTTCGGCGGCTTGGACCACAGGTGGTCGGGGCGGTCGGTGAGGTGGTCGAGCACCCACGGGTGGATGTCGTTGGTCGCCGCCCACACCAGCCAGTCCTTCGCCGAGACCTCCAGATGCACGTGCGTGAGGCGGTTGACCAGGGCGGACGCGATGGGGCGGGCGAGCGCGTTGTCCGTCGAGCGGTTGCCCGCGCCGATCACGATCGAGCCCGCGGGCAGCTCGTAGTTGCCTATGCGGCGGTCGAGGATCAGCGAGTAGAAGGCCTTCTGGACGTCCGGCGTCGCCGCGTTCAGCTCGTCCAGGAACAGGCAGTACGGCTCGTCGCGGGCGATCGCCTCCGGCGGGCAGAAGACCGAGCGGCCGTCCCTGATCTGCGGTACGCCGATCAGGTCCTCCGGGGCCAGCTGCGTACCCAGCAGGCTCACGCACTCCAGGCCCAGCGACTCGGCGAACTCCCGCACCAGGGAGGACTTTCCGATGCCGGGGGCGCCCCACAGGAACACGGGTCGCACGGTCGCGAGACCGAGCAGTAGTTCCGGTACACGGGCGGGAGTGACGGTGACGGCTGCCTGCACGCGGGCTCCTGGGGTTCGGGGGCTTGGCCACGCCCAGTGTGCGTGGGCCCGGGCCGCCCCCGCAGCTCATTTTCCCGGCGGGGGTTGTCCACCTGCGGGCCGGTGGGGGCGGGCCGCGCAGTTCCCCGCGCCCCTGAAAGACGGGGCTACGCCCCTGTCTTTCCCCCCAGGCCCCAGGCCCCGACAGGGGCGCGGGGAACTGCGCGGCCAACCCCCACCGAACCCGCACCAGACCACCGACACCAAGCGAACGCCCCTAAGGGGCACGGGGAACTGCGCGAGCAACCCCCACCGACCCGCACCCAACCGTCCGCACCAGCCCCAACGCCCCCAAGGGGCGCGGGGAACTGCGCGAGCAACCCCCACCGACCCGCACCCGACCGGTCCACGCCAGGCTCACGCCCTTAGGGGCGCGGGGAACTGCGCAGCGAGCCCCACCGACCCCCAGCCGGATCACACCCCGTCACGCCGGACGCGAGTCGCCACGTGGCGCGCCGTCGCCGACCGGCACCTGCGGACCGTCGTCCTCCCGCAACCACCGCCGCAGCACCCGGTGCACCTCCTCCGCCCCCACCAGCTCCTCCCCCGCCCCCACCGGAGGTGAAAGCGTGAGCGGCGACATCAGGAAGGGCCGCCCCTGCGCCCCGCCCAGCCCCCCGTGCGACCCGACCTGCTCCTCGAACGCGAGGACCTCGCCGTCCTCCGGGTCGTACCAGGAGTTCACCATGATGTCCGCGACATGAGGGAACGCGTGCGTACGGCGTACCGCGTCGGCCGCGCCCGGCCCGAAGTCCGCGAGCGGACCCGGATCGTCGTCGTCCAGCTCGTCCAGCGGGACCTCCGCGCCGTGCGCCCCGAGCACGAGCCCGCCGTGCTCCTCGCTGCGTACGAGCACGAACCCGATCCCGGGATGGTTCGCGAGCGTGGTGAGCAGCGCGGGATGCCGTTCGTCGATCTCCTCGCGGCTCATCCGGTGCGGCACGTCCGGGAAGGACACGAGCCCCAGGTTCCCGGAGGCCAGCACGATGGGTTCCGACGGCGGCCGGGTCGGCCGGAACTCCTCGCCGCCCTCCTCCACGGGCCTGCGCAGCGCGGCCCGCACCGCCGCCCTGGCCTCGGCACCGCTGTGCGTACGCCGGGCCTTGCGCGGCACGGGCAGCCCGCAGCCCGCCCGCACCAGCTCGCCGAGGCCGAGTCCGTAACGGGCGTGAAAGGTCTCCCCCGGGCTCTGGCCGTGGTCGGAGAGCAGGACCACGCGGTACGCCCGCGGCGCGTGCTCGGCGACCTGCTCGATGAGGGCCAGCGAGCGGTCGAGGCGCTGGAGGACCTTCTCCGCGTCCCGGCTGCGCGGCCCGGAGTGGTGCGCGACCTCGTCGTACGCGACCAGGTCCGCGTAGACCGCGGCGCGCCCCGCGAACATGTCCCCGATGACCGCCGCGACGACGACGTCCCGCTCGACGACGGTCGCGAAGGCCCGGATGAACGGGTAGAGCCCGCCCCGGCCGACCCGGGGGCGCTGCTTCCGCAGCCGGGCCCGCGTGGACTCGCCGATCTCCCGGCCGACGTCGGCGACGAAGGACAGCGCGGTACGGACCGCGTTGGCGGGATCGGAGAAGTACGCGAAGTAGCCCGCCCGGGAGCGGTTCTCCCTGCCGCGTCTGGCGGCCACGGAGAGCACCAGGGCCAGTTGCTCGGCGCCGCCGCTGAAGAGGTTGCCGCGGCTCGCGCCGTCCACCGTGAGCAGGCCGCCGTCACCGGTGCGTTCGATGGCCCGGCGCTGGAGTTCCGCGGCGCTGGTGGGCCGGTTGCAGACCATGATTTCCCGGGTGTCCTTCTCGTACCAGCGGAAGGCGGGGATGTCGTGGTTGGAGCCGTGCAGGATGCCGAGCTGGCTGGCACCGGTCTGACTGGACCAGTCGGTGCGCCAGGGGGCGAGCCGGTGGGTCGTACGGGCTCCCGGGCCCTCGCCCAGCCAGGCGGCCACGGTGGGCATGAGGCCGCGTCCGATGGCGTCCACGAGCACGTCGTGACCGACGCCGTCGAGCTGGAGGAAGACCGTGCCGGGGGCGGACTGGGCGCCGGGCGGCGGCGCCTGTCCGCGGCGGCGGTCGGACAGCCGGTACAGCCTGCGCCGGTAGGCGTCGTCGTCCCGCACGGCCAGCGCGCCGCCGGTCGCCGAGGCGACCGCGGACATCACGGCGGCGACGACCACGGCGGTCTCCGGGGCGGCCTCGCTCTGCCCCGAGGGGTCCAGGCGCAGGGCCAGCAGCAGGAGCGAGCCGTTCAGGAAGAAGACGAGGACGCCGAGGACGAGGGCGGGGACGAGGAGCAGGGCCCGTACGAGGAGGGGCCACACGAGGGAGGACAGCAGGCCGAACGCTCCGGCGCCCAGTGCGGCGGTGACGGCGATGCTGGTGGCGCTGTCACCGTCGGCCGACTGGAGCCTGAAGTCCGGCAGGATCCCGGCGAGCACGAGCATGGTGACCGTGGAGACCGCCCACACGGCGACACTCCGCCAGACCGCGCTCGCCACCCTCCGCCATCGTTCTTTCCCCACGTCACGCCTACCTCACATCCGCGCCCGCCCCCTAGCCGACGGACTCGGCCCCACCTTGCCACAACCCGACCAGCCCCCTCCGTCACCCCTCAGGGGCGCGGGGAACTGCGCAGTCTCCAGGGGGCGCGGGGAACTGCGCACTCTTCAAGGGGCGCGGGGAACTGCGCAATCATTAAGGGGCGCGGGGAACTGCGCAGTCTTTGAGGGGCGCGGGGAACTGCGCGACCAGCCCCCACCGGACCGGCACCCACCCACGAACGCCCAGCACCCCACCCCGGCCCGGGGCGAGGCCCGGAGCGATCAACGGCCGTCGTACCCGGCCGTCGGCATAGACAGCCGCCGATGCACCCGCGCCTTCATCTGCGCGTCGTACGACGGCTCCGCGTGCCCCACCGTCTCGACCCGCACCCCCCGCCGCGCGCACTCGGCCGTGAACGCGTCCACAGAGGCGAGCGCCCGCTCCAGAACCCGGCGGCTGGGCGCGACGAACAGATCCACGAGCCCCGCCTCGGCGTCCTCCCAGAGCGCGCAGTGGTCGGGCCGCAGCCCTCGCAGGAGCAGCTCCCGCGTGACCACGTAACCGCGCTCGGCCGCCCAGTGCGCACACATGGCGTGCTGGCTGCGCGAGTCCACCAGGAAGGGGTCCGCGTCCAGCTCCTCCAACGGTGTCAGGCTGGCGATCGTCGTCACGCGGAGCATGCCGGAGGTACGGCGTGCGTCTCCCATGGCGTCCCCCTCACCTCCGGGTTTCGTCGCCGACCCTACTCCTGCCCGTAGGCTCGGGGGGAGTCGCGCGAAGGAGGCAAAGGAGTGCCGGTGGAGATCACTTGGTGGGGTCACGCCACCTGCACGGTAGAGGACTCGGGAGTACGCGTGCTCACGGACCCGCTCTTCGCGCGCCGGCTCGCGCATCTGCGCAGGCGCCGGGGCGCGCCCCCGCCCGCCGAGGCGGCGGTGGCGGATGTGACGCTCATCTCTCATCTGCACGCCGACCATCTGCACGTACCGTCGCTGTCCCGGCTCGCCCCGGGCACCCGGCTCCTGGTGCCGCGCGGTGCCCGGCGCGCGGTGCCCGGGCTGCGCAGGCTCGGCGAACCGGAGCTCACCGAGGTGGCGCCCGGCGACCGGGTCCAGGTCGGTGACCTGGTCGTACGGGTCGTCTCCGCGCGGCACGACGGGCGGCGGCTGCCGGTCGGACCGCATCGCGCGCCCGCCCTCGGCTATGTGATCGAGGGCGAGTCCCGGACGTACTTCGCCGGGGACACCGGGCTGTTCGAGTCGATGGCCGAGGAGGTCGGACCGGTCGACGTGGCGCTGCTGCCGGTCGGCGGGTGGGGGCCGTATCTGGGCGAGGGGCACCTGGACGCGGGCCGGGCCGCCGACGCGCTGGCCCTGCTGCGGCCCGGCAGCGCGGTGCCGGTGCACTACGGCACGTACTGGCCCATCGGGATGGATTCCGTGCGCCCCCATGAATTCCTTGCACCGGGCGCCGAGTTCGTGCGCCTGGCCGCCGAGCGTGCGCCCGGCGTGACCGTGCACCGGCTCGACCAGGGCGAAAGTGTGCGACCCAAGATCGCGGGGTACGGGTCAACCCCTGGGGACGCACCGGCCGGTCGGGGCGACGACGAGCGGGAGGGCGGAACCCGGTGAGACCTGTGCTCGCCGTCGCGGTCACGACCGTGCCGACTGTGGCCACTCAGCAGGCGCTCGGCTATCCGTCGCTGTTCCTGCTGGTGCTGATCGGCGCGCTGGTGCCGGTCATTCCCACGGGTGCGCTGGTGAGTTCGGCGGCCGTCGTGGCCGTCCATCAGGCGGCGCCCTTCTCGATGCTGCTGGTCTTCGTCGTGTCGGCGCTGGCCGCGTTCCTCGGGGACATGGCGCTGTACTGGCTCGGGCGCCGCGGCATGAAGTCGAAGAACGGCTCACGCTGGCTGGAGGCGATCCGCGACCGGGCGCCCGAGGACCGGCTGGCCCAGGCCCAGGGGAAGCTCGCGGACCACGGGGTCGCGGTGCTGGTGCTGTCCCGGCTGGTGCCGGCGGGGCGCATCCCGGTGATGCTCGCCTGCCTGATGGCGAAGTGGCCGATGCGCCGGTTCGCCCACGGCAACGCGCCGGCGTGCCTCGCGTGGGCCGCGACGTACCAGCTCATCGGGGTGCTGGGCGGGTCCCTGTTCAAGGAACCGTGGGAGGGTGTGCTGGCGGCGGTGCTCCTGACGGTGATCGTCAGCGTGACCCCGGCGCTGTGGCGCCGCGTCCGCAGCGCCACCGCCCGCTAGGGCGTCCCGCCAGGGCCAGCGGCCCCCACGGGCCCGCCCCGTCAGGGGCCCTGCCCTACACGGAGGCCCGCACAGACCCGCCCCTCAGGGGCGCGGGGAACTGCGCGGCCCACCCCCACCGGGCCCGCAGCGCCCATCCGACAGCAAGCCCCCCTGCGGGGCCGTCCTGCACCTGCGGGTCCATGGTGGCTGGCCGCGCAGTTCCCCGCGCCCCTGACGGGGCCCAGCCGAACGCGGAGGCCCGCAC
>NZ_JBHWZP010000373.1:0-8724 GCF_042728395.1 Streptomyces sp. NPDC060205 | reverse complement strand
CGCGGCCAGCCCCCACCGGGCGCGCGGGCGGAACGGATAGGGGCGCGGGGAACTGCGCAATCCTTTCGCCCTTCAGGGGCGCGGGGAACTGCGCGACAAGCCACGACGGACCCGCAGGCAATCACCCGGCCCCGCCCAAGGCGACCCAGGGGCGCGGGGAACTGCGCGAGTAGCTCCCACCGGGCCCGCAGGTGAGTAAGCCGCTCCGAGCGGAGCTAGTGCGCTGCCGACTCCCAGTCCGGGCCCGAGCCCACCGAGACGTCCAGCGGCGCCCGGAGCTGGACCGCCGCGGCCATCTCCCGGCGGACCAGTTCCTCCGCCCGCGCCCGCTCCCCGGGAGCGATCTCCAGGACGATTTCGTCGTGGACCTGGAGCAGCATCCGGGACGCCAGCCCGGCCTCCCGCAGAGCCTTGTCCACGTGCAGCATCGCGATCTTGACGATGTCCGCCGCCGTGCCCTGGATCGGCGCGTTCAGCGCCATCCGCTCCGCGGCCTCCCGCCGCTGCCGGTTGTCGCTGTTGAGGTCGGGGAGGTAGCGGCGCCGCCCGAACAGCGTCGCCGTGTACCCCGTGGCCCGCGCCTCGTCGACCGCCCGCCGCAGATAGTCCCGTACCCCGCCGAAGCGCTCGAAGTACGTGTCCATCAGGCCACGCGCCTCCCCCGCGTCGATGTTGAGCTGCTGGGAGAGCCCGAACGCGGACAGCCCGTACGCGAGCCCGTACGACATCGCCTTGATCTTGCGGCGCATCTCCGCGTCGACGGCGTCGCGCTCCACGGAGAACACCTGGGAGGCGACGGTGGTGTGCAGGTCCTCGCCGGAGGTGAAGGCCGCGAGGAGGCCCTCGTCCTCCGACAGGTGGGCCATCACGCGCAGTTCGATCTGGCTGTAGTCGGCGGTCATGAGGGATTCGAAGCCCTCGCCGACCACGAAGCCGCGGCGGATCGCGCGGCCCTCCTCGGTGCGTACCGGGATGTTCTGCAGGTTCGGATCCTGCGACGAGAGACGGCCCGTCGCGGCGACCGTCTGGTGGAAGGTGGTGTGGATGCGGCCGTCCGCGGCGATGGTCTTGATCAGGCCCTCGACGGTGACGCGCAGCTTCGCCTGCTCGCGGTGGCGGAGCATGATGACGGGCAGTTCGTGGTCGGTCTGCGCGGCGAGCCAGGCGAGAGCGTCGGCGTCCGTCGTGTAGCCGGTCTTCGTCTTCTTCGTCTTGGGCAGGCCCAGTTCACCGAAGAGGACTTCCTGGAGCTGCTTGGGCGAGCCGAGGTTGAACTCGTGCCCGACCGCCGCGTGCGCCTCCTTCACGGCCTGCTGGACCGCGCCCGCGAACATCTGCTCCATGGCCTCCAGGTGCGCCCTGTCCGCCGCGATGCCGTGCCGCTCCAGGCGGGCGAGCAGTTCGGAGGTGGGCAGTTCCATGTCCTGCAGCAGATCGGCGGCGCCGACCTCCTTCAGCCGCTCGCCGAAGGCCTCGCCCAGGTCGAGGATGGCGCGGGCCTGCACCATCAGCGCGTCGGCCTCGGCGCCCTCGTCGGCGCCGAAGGCGAGCTGTCCGTCGGCGGTCGCGGCGGGCGCCAGCTCCCGCCCGAGGTACTCCAGGGACAGCGCGTCCAGGTCGAAGGAGCGCCGGCCCGGCTTGACGAGGTAGGCGGCGAGGGCGGTGTCCATGGAGATGCCCGCGACGCTCCAGCCGTGCTCGGCGAAGACCCGCATGACCGCCTTGGCGTTGTGCAGCACCTTGGGGCTGTCGGCGTCGGCGAGCCAGCGCGCGAACGCGTTCTCGTCGCTCTCGTCGAGCTGCGACGGGTCGAACCAGGCCGCCGCACCGTCGGCCGCGGCGAGGGCGATCTCGGCGACCGATCCCGTACCGAGCGCCCAGGTGTCGACCGTGGCGACGCCCAGGACCGCCGTGCCGTGCTCGGTGAGCCAGGGGCCCAGCTCGCCCGCGTCGAGGACCGTGCCGTCCACGGCCACGCCCGCGGCGACCGGCGCCGCGTCCTCGGCCTGCTCCGCCCCGGGGTCGACGGCCAGCAGCCGCTCGCGCAGCGACGGGTTACGGATCTCCAGGGTGTCCAGGACCATCGCGAGGGCCGTGCGGTCGTACGGAGCGCGCTCCAGGTCGGGCACCGCCTTCGGCAGCTCGACGTCACGCACCATCTCGGTGAGGCGGCGGTTGAGCTTGACCGCCTCCAGGTGGTCGCGGAAGTTCTGCCCGGCCTTGCCCTTGACCTCATCGGCGCGCTCGACCAGCTCCGCGAACGAACCGAACTGGTTGATCCACTTCGCGGCGGTCTTCTCACCGACGCCGGGGATGCCCGGAAGGTTGTCGGACGGGTCGCCGCGCAGGGCCGCGAAGTCGGGGTACTGGGCCGGCGTCAGCCCGTACTTCTCGAAGACCTTCTCCGGAGTGAACCGCGTCAGCTCGGAGACGCCCTTGGTCGGGTAGAGCACGGTGGTGTGCTCGGAGACCAGCTGGAAGGAGTCGCGGTCGCCGGTGACGATCAGCACGTCGAAGCCCTCGGCCTCGGCCTGCGTGGCGAGGGTGGCGATGATGTCGTCCGCCTCGAAGCCGTCGACGGCGAACCGCTCGGCGTTCATCGCGTCCAGGACCTCGCCGATCAGCTCGACCTGGCCCTTGAACTCGTCGGGCGTCTTCGACCTGTTCGCCTTGTACTCCGTGAACTCCTCGGAGCGCCACGTCTTGCGCGACACGTCGAACGCCACCGCGAAGTGCGTGGGCGACTCGTCGCGCAGCGTGTTGGCGAGCATCGACGCGAAGCCGTAGATCGCGTTCGTCGGCTGGCCCGTCGCCGTCGTGAAATTCTCCGCGGGCAGCGCGAAGAACGCGCGGTACGCCAGCGAATGCCCATCCATGAGCATCAGCCGCGGGCGTCCCCCGCCGGAGGTCTTCTCGGTCTTCTTCGATGCTGTCTCTGCCACACCCCCGATCCTGCCACGCCCCACTGACAGTCGGCCCCGCCCCGCCGTCCGCGGCGGTGTTCTCGCACCGGTTCTCCCCCGTTGCCGGGACCGGGGCAGGATCCGTGTCGGTACCACGTGGGAGGATCGGAGACGTACCTCACACATGTGCTCGAAGAGGAGGCCGACATGGCCGGCAAGCCGCCCCAGAGTGATCCGGTTCAGGACGCGCCGCAGGTCGCGGAACCGAAGCATGCTGCGGCCGGGCTGCCCGCCGTCGGGCACTCCCTGCGCATCGCCCAGTGGCAGATGGGTGTGAAGCGCACGGCGCTGACGCTGCTGCGGGTCAATCAGAAGGACGGCTTCGACTGCCCGGGCTGCGCCTGGCCCGAGCCGGAGCACCGGCACACGGCGGAGTTCTGCGAGAACGGCGCGAAGGCGGTCGCCGAGGAGGCCACCCTGCGCCGTGTGACCCCGGACTTCTTCGCCGCGCACCCTGTCGCCGACCTCGCGACCCGCAGCGGCTACTGGTTGGGCCAGCAGGGCCGCCTGACGCACCCCATGTATCTCGCGGAGGGCGCCGACCGCTACGAGCCGGTGTCGTGGGAGCGTGCCTTCGACATCGTCGCCGAGGAGCTCACCGGCCTCGGCTCCCCGGACGAGGCGCTGTTCTACACCTCGGGCCGCACCAGCAACGAGGCCGCGTTCCTCTACCAGCTGTTCGCCCGCGAGTACGGCACGAACAACCTCCCCGACTGCTCGAACATGTGCCACGAGTCGTCCGGCTCGGCGCTGAACGAGACGATAGGGATCGGCAAGGGCAGCGTCCTGCTGGACGACCTCTACCAGGCGGATCTGATCATCGTGGCCGGGCAGAACCCCGGCACGAACCACCCGCGCATGCTCTCCGCCCTGGAGAAGGCGAAGTCGAACGGCGCGCGGATCATCACGGTGAACCCGCTGCCCGAGGCGGGCATGGAGCGCTTCAAGAACCCGCAGACCCCGCAGGGCATGTTCAAGGGCGCGGCCCTCACCGACCTGTTCCTGCAGATCCGCATCGGCGGCGACCAGGCCCTCTTCCGCCTGCTGAACAAGCTCGTCCTGGAGACGGAGGGAGCCGTCGACGAGGAGTTCGTCGGCGAACACACGCACGGCTACGAGGAGTTCGCCGAGGCCGCCCGCGCCGCCGACTGGGACGAGACGCTCACGGCGACGGGCCTCACGCGCGCGCAGATCGACGAAGCGCTGTCGATGGTGCTCGCCTCGAAGCGCACCATCGTGTGCTGGGCGATGGGCCTCACCCAGCACAAGCACTCCGTGCCGACGATCCGCGAGGTCGTCAACTTCCTGCTGGTGCGCGGCAACATCGGCAGGCCGGGCGCGGGCGTGTGCCCGGTGCGCGGTCACTCGAACGTGCAGGGCGACCGCACGATGGGCATCTTCGAGCGCCCCGCGCCCGCTTTCCTGGACGCCCTGGAGAAGGAGTTCGGCTTCGCCCCGCCGCGCGAGCACGGCTACGACGTCGTGCGGGCGATCGGCGCGATGCGCGACGACCGGGCCAAGGTCTTCTTCGCGATGGGCGGCAACTTCGTGTCGGCCTCCCCCGACACCGAGGTCACCGAGGCAGCGATGCGCCGCGCCCGCCTCACCGTGCACGTGTCGACGAAGCTCAACCGCTCACACGCCGTCACCGGCGCGCGCGCCCTGATCCTGCCCACCCTCGGCCGCACCGAGCGCGATCTCCAGGGCGGCGGCGAGCAGTTCGTGACCGTCGAGGACTCCATGGGCATGGTGCACGCCTCCCGCGGCCGTCTGGACCCCGCGAGCGACCACCTGCTGTCGGAGCCGGCCATCGTGTGCCGGCTCGCCCGCCGGGTCCTGGGCGAAAACTCCCGTACGCCCTGGGAGGAGTTCGAGAAGGACTACGCGACCGTCCGCGACCGCATCGCGCGCGTGGTCCCGGGCTTCGACGACTTCAACCGCCGGATCGCCGACCCCGCGGGCTTCGCCCTCCCGCACGCCCCGCGCGACGAGCGCCGCTTCCCCACCGCCACCGGCAAGGCCAACTTCACGGCCGCGCCCGTCGAGTACCCGAAGCTCCCCGAGGGCCGCCTGCTCCTGCAGACCCTGCGCTCGCACGACCAGTACAACACCACGATCTACGGCCTCGACGACCGCTACCGGGGGATCAGGAACGGCCGCCGGGTCGTCCTGGTGAACCCCGAGGACGCGCGCGAGCTGGGCCTCGCCGACGGCTCGTACACCGATCTCGTCAGTGAGTGGAAGGACGGGGTGGAGCGCCGCGCGGCCGGTTTCCGGGTCGTGCACTACCCGACGGCCCGCGGCTGCGCGGCCGCGTACTACCCGGAGACGAACGTCCTGGTGCCGCTGGACGCCACCGCCGACACCAGCAACACGCCCGCCAGCAAGTCCGTCGTCGTCCGTCTGGAACAATCGGCAACCAACTGAGCGTTCGCTTAGACGCAGGTTCCGGACACGGGCTCCGGACGCACGACCGACGACGTAAGGAAACGGACCCATGGGCGAGCAGCACCACGTGAAGTTCCCGCAAGAGGTCATCGACGAGTACTCGGCGCTCGGCGTGGACCTGGTCGCCATGTTCTCCGCCGGACACCTCGGCACCCGCATGGGCGTCCAGATCATCGAGGCCTCCGCGGACCGCGTCGTGGGCACCATGCCGGTCGAGGGCAACACCCAGCCCTACGGACTCCTGCACGGCGGCGCCTCCGCCGTGCTCGCCGAGACCCTCGGCTCGGTCGGCGCCATGCTGCACGGCGGCAGCTCCAAGATCGCCGTCGGCGTCGACCTCAACTGCACCCACCACCGGGGCGCCACGTCCGGCCTCGTGACCGCCGTGGCCACCCCCCTGCACCGCGGCCGCTCCACGGCCACGTACGAGATCGTGATCAGCGACGAGGACGGCAGGCGGGTGTGCAGCGCCCGGCTGACCTGCCTGCTGCGCGACGTGCGGCCGAGCGACGCGGAGCGGGTCGGCGCCACCGGCTGAGCCGCCGGCCGGGCCCGTCCGAAAACCGTTGTCCGACACGGACGTTGATCCCGGGCACCCGGCGGCCTAGCGTCAGGGCATGGGAACGGGCGGGGCCCCCTGGCGGGGCCCGGTGCTCGGACTGGCGCTCCTGACCGGCGCCCTCGCCGCCGGCGCGACCGGGTGCGGCGGGTCCGGCACACAGAGCGGCACGACCGGCGCGCCGGAGGTCACGCGCACGGCCCCCGGTACGCGGTCGTCACCCCCGGCGACCGGGCCCGGGGACCTGTGCGCACGCCTCGTCGCGCACTGGTCGCGCAAGGTCCTGGACGACGACACCTACGGCGACTACCAGTCGATGGGCCTGTCCGACGGGCAGTACGAGATCCTGAGGGACGTCGTGGACGCCGCCAGGGCCGAGAAGAGGCGCGAGGGCGCACAGGCGGCAGGAGAACTGATCGACCGCACCGCGCGCGAGCGCTGCGAACAGCGGTACCGCAACGGCAACCCGACGGAAGGGCCCTGGAGTTGAGTGGCGTCGGCCCGGTCGAACCGGGCGAGGGAACACGCGCGTGGGACGACTTCGAAGCTCCCCCGCCGACCGGCCACGACCAGCCCCCGGGGCATCCGGCGGCCCTCTACTACGCCCGCCACCGCCGCGCCGTGCTCGCCTCCGCGGCGGCGGTCGTCCTGATCGCGGGCGGCGGCTACCTCTACGCGACCCGGCCGCAGCCACCGCCGCCCGCCGTCGGCCCGTTCCCGTCCCAGGTCGTCGACATCGACTACCTGGGCCAGGAGGGCTCACCGCCGAACGCGCCCGCGGGCAGTTTCACCTTCGCGGTACGCGTCACCGCGCACTCCGGCCCCACCATCACCGTCATGGAGATCTCCCAGCCCTACGCCGGGCTCAATCTGACATCGGTGCCCAAACCACCGTTCCGCACAAGGACGGGTTTCGGCCACAAGATCGTTGTCACTATGAATGTCACGGAATGCGCGAATACGCCGAGGAACGCCGGACTTCCTTTCCTGGACGTAACTCTGCGTAATACGCGCGCAATAGAAGACCACAGCTACATCCTGGGTGAGCGGTATGCACACGACCTGTCCGACGCCCTTCAAGTAGCCTGCAGCAACGACCCGCCGTCACTAGCAAACCGCTAGAACGCTGCTGAAATCACCGCCGCACGATCTGCGGGTTCTCACAATGTGGACCGGACGAATCGGCTCTAATTCCGCCCATCCACCCACCGAGTACCGCTCTGCATTACCTCGTGTCATAACAAGAGCGTCACATCCTTCTTCAGACTCTCCTCCACGTTCCCTCCACCCGCTTAGAGTCACGGCCAGTCACCGCGCCATCGGATTCGAAGAATTTTCGGCCCAGCGCTCGACTCGGCCCGTTCCACGAGGAACGGCCGTGCCAGGGAAAGGACTGCTGATCGTGCGTCAACGTTCGCTCATCGCCATCACCGCCGCGCTGGCGGCGGGAGCACTCACCCTCACCGCCTGTGGCTCTCGCGACGACGACGGCGGCTCGGACTCCGGCAGCGGCAACAAAACCGTCGTCATCGGTGTCGACGCCCCGCTGACGGGTGACCTCTCCGCCCTGGGCCTCGGAATCAAGAACTCCGTGGACCTCGCCGCCAAGACGGCCAACAAGGAGAAGACCGTCGAAGGCATCACCTTCAAGGTCGAAGCCCTCGACGACCAGGCACAGCCCTCCTCGGGCCAGCAGAACGCCGTCAAGTTCGTCGCCGACAAGGACGTCGTCGGCGTCGTCGGCCCGCTGAACTCCTCGGTCGCCGAGTCCATGCAGAAGGTCTTCGACGACGCCAAGCTCGTCGAGATCTCCCCCGCCAACACGGGCCCGACCCTCACCCAGGGCACCGACTGGCAGAACAAGAAGGTCCGCACGTACAAGTCGTACTTCCGCACCGCGACCACGGACGCCATCCAGGGCCCGTTCGCCGCGCAGTACGTCTACAACGACGCGAAGAAGAAGAAGGTCTATGTCATCGACGACAAGAAGACCTACGGCGCCGGCCTGGCCGCCACCTTCACCGACGAGTTCAAGAAGCTCGGCGGCAAGGTCGTCGGAACCCAGCACATCGACCCCGACACCAAGGACTTCTCCGCCGTCGTCACCCAGGTGAAGAGCTCCGGCGCCGACGTCGTCTACTACGGCGGCGAGTACCCGCAGGCCGGCCCGCTCAGCAAGCAGATCAAGGCCGCCGGCGTCAAGATCCCGCTCGTCGGCGGTGACGGCATCTACAGCGCCGACTTCATCAAGCTCGCCGGCGCCGGCGGCAAGGGCGACCTCGCCACCTCGGTCGGCGCGCCCGTCGAGGAGCTGCCCTCCGCCAAGGAGTTCGTCGCCAACTACAAGGCGGCCGGCTACAAGGAGGCCTTCGAGGCCTACGGCGGCTACTCCTACGACTCCGGCTGGGCGATCATCGAGGCCGTGAAGAAGGTCGTCGAGGACAACGACGGCAAGCTCCCGGACGACGCCCGCGCCAAGATCACCGAGGCCGTGCAGAACGTCTCCTTCGACGGCGTCACCGGCAAGGTCTCCTTCGACGAGTACGGCGACACCACCAACAAGCAGCTCACCGTCTACTCCGTCGAGGGCGGCGACTGGAAGGCCATCAAGTCCGGCACCTACACCGGCTGACCCACACCCGCACCACCACCTGAGCCGCGGGGGGGGGCGCGGGTAAAACCCCCCCCCCCCCCACAAAAACCGGCACACCCCACCCAAAAACCAAAGAGAGGGGGTACAAGGGGGGTAAGAAA
>NZ_JBHWZP010000372.1:0-8750 GCF_042728395.1 Streptomyces sp. NPDC060205 | reverse complement strand
GACCTCGGCCGGTCGGGCTGTGCGTGAGCCGCCGACGGCCCGGGCCCGCCCCCTCCGCTCGTACGCGCCCCCACAGATGCCCCCGTGCGCCCCAGGTGCGGAATCGATGCGCCATCCCGGCGCACGCGGGGGCCCGTAACCCGAGGTGGGTGCGGGAGTTGAGCCGACCGCCGCGAGGAGCACCAGGCCCTTGATGACCTGCTGCCAGTCACTGCCGACACCGACGAGGTTCATGCCGTTGTTGAGCACACCGAGGACGACACCACCGATGATCGCGCCGAGGACCGTGCCCACGCCGCCGCTCATCGACGCGCCGCCGATGAACGAGGCCGCGATGGCCTCCAGTTCGAAGTTCACACCGGCCTTGGGCGAGGCCGCGTTGAAGCGGGCCGCGAAGACCAGACCGGCCAGCGCCGCGAGCATGCCCATGTTGAGGAAGACCAGGAAGGTGACCTTCTTGTCCCGCACACCGGACAGCTTCGCCGCGGGCAGGTTGCCGCCGATGGCGTAGATGTGGCGGCCGATGATGGCGTTGCGCATCACATAGCCGAAGCCGACGACGAGGACGCCGAGGATGATCAGCACGACCGGCGCGCCCTTGTAGCTGGCGAGCATCATCGTCACCGTGAGCACCGCGGCGGCCAGGGCCACGATCTTCAGCAGGAACAGCTTGAAGGGCGGCACGTCGAGCGCGAACTCCTGCTGCCGCCTGCGGTCGCGGAACTCCTGCAGCACGATGAACGCGATCACGGCGAAGCCGAGCAGCAGCGTGAGGTTGTGGTAGTTGGTGTCCGGGCCGACCTCGGGGAGGAAGCCGTTGGAGACCTTCTGCAGGCCCTCGGGGAACGGGCCGAGCGTCTGGCCCTCAAGGAAGATCTCGGTGAGACCGCGGAAGGTCAGCATGCCCGCGAGGGTCACGATGAAGGATGGTATGCCCAGATACGCGATGAAGAAGCCCTGCGCGGCTCCCGCGGCGGCGCCCAGGAGCAGGCACAGCACCACGGCGATCGGCCAGTCGACGTCGTGCTTGACCATCAGTACGGCCGCCACGGCGCCCACGAAGGCGGTGAGCGAGCCGACCGACAGGTCGATGTGGCCCGCGATGATGACGAGCATCATGCCGATCGCGAGGATCAGGATGTAGCTGTTCTGCAGCACCAGGTTGGAGACGTTGCGCGGCAGCAGCAGGTCGCCGTCCGTCCACACCGCGAACAGCACCACGATCAGGCCCAGCGCGATCAGCATGCCGTACTGCCGCATGTTGCGGCGCATGCCGTCCACCATCAGCTGCAGCAGGCCGTCGCCGCCTGACGAGCCGCCCTTGCCGGCAGGGGCCGGCGCGGGGGACTTGGCGGTCACATTCGTGCTCATCGGTCTTACCTCTTGTCCTTCGTCATCTGGCGCATCAGCACTTCCTGCGTGGCCTCGGCCCGCTGGACCTCACCGGTCAGCCGCCCGGCGGACATGGTGTAGATGCGGTCGCACATACCGAGCAGTTCGGGCAGCTCGGAGGAGATGAAGACGACCGCCTTGCCCTCGGCGGCCAGTTTGTCGATGACCGTGTAGATCTCGAACTTGGCGCCCACGTCGATACCGCGGGTCGGCTCGTCCAGGATCAGCACATCTGGCCCCGCGAAGATCCACTTGCTGAGGACGACCTTCTGCTGGTTGCCGCCCGACAGCTTGCCCACCGGCTCGAAGACGGTCGGCGCCTTGATGTTCATCGACTTGCGGAAGCCCTCGGAGACCTGGCGCTCCTGGTGCTCGTCGACGACACCGCCCTTGGCGACCTTGCCCAGCGCGCTGAGCGTGATGTTCCGGTTGATCGTGTCGATGAGGTTGAGGCCGTAGTGCTTGCGGTCCTCGGTCACGTACGCGATGCCGTGCTCGACCGCGTCGGACACGGTCTTCGTACGGATCTCCTTGCCGTCCTTGAGGACGGTGCCGCCCGCGTACCGGCCGTAGGTGCGCCCGAAGACGCTCATCGCCAGCTCGGTGCGCCCGGCGCCCATCAGCCCGGCGATCCCGACGATCTCCCCGCGGCGCACCTGGATCGACACGTCGTCGACCACCTTGCGCTGCTGGTCGATCGGGTGGTGCACGGTCCAGTTGCGGATCTCCAGAGCGGGAGCCGCGCCCACCTCGGTGTCGTGCGGGGTGCGCTCCGGGAAGCGGTGGTCGAGGTCGCGGCCGACCATGCCGCTGATGATCCGGTCCTCGGTGGTCTCCGCGGCCTTCACGTCGAGGGTCTCGATGGACCGCCCGTCGCGCAGGATGGTCACCGAGTCGGCGACCGCCGCGATCTCGTTGAGCTTGTGCGAGATGATGATCGAGGTGATGCCCTGGTCCTTGAGACCGAGGATCAGGTCCAGCAGCTTGCCGCTGTCCTCGTCGTTCAGAGCCGCCGTCGGCTCGTCGAGGATCAGCAGCTTCACCTTCTTCGACAGCGCCTTCGCGATCTCGACGAGCTGCTGCTTGCCCACACCGATGTCGGCGACACGGGTGTCGGGGTGCTCGTCGAGCCCGACCCGCCGCAGCAGCTCGGTCGCGTGCCTGAGCGTCTCGGTCCAGCTGATGAACCCGCGCGTGGCGTGCTCGTTGCCGAGGAAGATGTTCTCCGCGATGGAGAGGTAGGGCACCAGGGCAAGCTCCTGGTGGATGATCACAATGCCGTGCTGCTCGCTCGCCCTGATGTCCTTGAACGTGCAGGGCTCACCCTCGAAGAGGATGTCGCCCTCGTACGTCCCGTGCGGGTGGACGCCGGAGAGGACCTTCATGAGGGTCGACTTCCCGGCGCCGTTCTCCCCGCAGATGGCGTGGACCTCGCCCGGCCGGACGCTCAGTGAGACGTCCGACAGCGCCTTGACGCCGGGAAAGGTCTTGACGATCGAGCGCATTTCCAGGACGGGTCCCGCCATGGTCGTGCCTTCCAATCCTTAGAAAACGGCGGTTGTTACTTGAGGTCGCTTTCCTTGATGTAGCCCGAGTCGACGACGACCTCCTTGTAGTTGGACTTGTCGACGTTGACCGGGTCCAGCAGGTAGGCGGGGACGACCTTGGCGCCGTTGTCGTACGTCTTGGTGTCGTTCGTCTCGGGCTTCTTGTCCTGCAGCACGGAGTCGACCATGTTGGCGGCGACCTCGGCGAGCTTGCGGGTGTCCTTGTAGACGGTCTGCGTCTGCTGGTCCGCGATGATCGACTTCACCGAGGCGACCTCGGCGTCCTGGCCCGTGACGATCGGCAGCGGCTTGCTCTTGGAGCCGTAGTCGTCCGACTTGAGCGCGGACAGGATGCCGATGGAGATGCCGTCGTAGGGCGAGAGGACCGCGTCGACCTTGGCGCTCTTGTACGCCGAGGTGAGCAGGTCGTCCATGCGCTTCTGGGCGGTGCCGCCGTCCCAGCGCAGGGTGGTGACCTGGTTGAGCTTGGTCTGGCCGGACTTGATGACGATCTGCTTCTTGTCGATGTACGGCTGCAGGGCGTTCATCGCGCCCTTGAAGAAGTACTGGGTGTTGTTGTCGTCGTTCGAGCCGGCGAAGAGCTCGACGTTGAACGGGCCCTTCTTGGAGCCGTCCTTGAGACCGAGCTTCTCGACGATGTAGCCGCCCTGGAGCTCGCCGACCTTCTCGTTGTCGAACGACGCGTAGTAGTCGACGTTCGGCGAGTTGAGGATCAGGCGGTCGTAGGAGATGACCGGGATGTCGGCTTCCTTGGCCTGCTGCAGAACGTTGTCGAGCGACTTGTTGTCGATCGCCGCGATGATCAGCGCCTTCACGCCCTGCGTGATCATGTTCTCGATCTGCGAGACCTGGGTGTCCGGGTCGTCCTCGCCGTAGGCCAGCTTGGTCTTGTAGCCGGCCGCCTTGAGGTTCTTCTCCACGTTGGCGCCGTCGGCGATCCAGCGCTCGGAGGACTTGGTCGGCATGGCGATGCCGACGGTGCCCCCCTTCGCGTCTCCCTTGTCGCTCTCACTGCCGCCGTCACTGTCCTGCCCGCAGGCGGACAGGGTGAGGGCGAGGGAGGCGGCCGCGGCTATGGCGGAGAGGGCTGCCTTGCGATTGCGCATGATCATCTTCCTTGATGCTCTGACGGAGGCTCGGTCTTCAGTTGTGAAGGTGGTGGAGCGAGGAACGACCGAGGAGGTGTGTGGGATTGTGTTCGGCCGCGTCGTCTTTTGTGAAGGGGGTGTAGTCGGAACGTTATGAGGGAATGTCAAAACGTTGGAGTGTCCCCGGCAGCCGCGAGCCGAGCGGCGCCATGTCGCCGTCCGCCCCGTGCCGCGCCAGCAGGTCCAGGGCCAGCCGGCCGCGCCGCACCCTCTCCCGTGCCGTGGACAGCGTCAGCTCCCTCATGTGGTGGCCGTACGGGTAGATCCCCGGAGCCTTGGACAGGCCGAACTTCAGGTACAGCGGTGCGCCGCGCCGGATCAGCTCGGCGACCTCGTACATGCGCACGTAGCCGCCGAGATCGTCGGGAGCCTCGATGTACATGTCCATGGGGGCCGCGCTGACCCTGCGGATCTCCGTCAGGTGGTCCAGCGTGAGGTCGCTGGGCACGTTGATGGAGTCCCCGCCGAGCTGCTCGTACACGGCGTACGCGGCCGGGTTGACCGGACCGATGAGCGCCGAGACCTTGAGCGTGGTGTCGGCCGGAAGGATCCCGGCGACACGGGCCCTGTGCAGAGTCCACAGCACGCCCTCGTCAGCCACGAGGAGGCACTTTACGCCCAACTCCGTTGCGCGTACGGCGTCTTCCAGACAGCCCGCCACCGCATCGTGACCACGGGCCCTGGTACCGCCGCCCCGCGAGTCCGTACGGGTCGAGCCGCCGATGTCCCAGGTGCCGCGCGGACCGGTGAAGAGGCACAGCTCGATGTCGCGCTCGGCGGTGGCGTCGACCATCTCGGTGATCTCGGCGTCGGTCAGCATCCAGATGCCGCTGCCCTGGCTGATCCGGTGGATCGGCACATCGAGCCGCGAGGACTCCTTGAGGACCACGGCCAGCGCCTCGGGCCCCTCGCACGAGGGGATCTCGGTACGCCACCGGCCGCCGCCCGGGAAGGAGTGCGGGGAGGCGTCGGCGGGGGACAGGGCGGGAGCGCCCAGGCCGAGCGCGGCGAGCGCCTGCTCACCGGGTCGACGGGCCGCTCTGGGAGAAGCGTCGGTCACAAGCTTTCCTTAGCTCTGGCGAAGTGCGTTGGCTCTGGCGAGGTGGATGTTCGATATGTCGGACATGGTTCGTGTGGGTGGATGTACGCCGGTGCGAAGCGTCAGGTCTCCGCACCGGCGTACGGATCGGGGGGTCGCCCGGAACCGACACGCCTAGGGGCGCAGCAGCACCTTGCCGACCTTGGGATCGCCCGACCCCACCAGCTCGATGGCGTGGGCGAACTCGTCCAGCGGAAGTTCGTGCGTCACCAGCGGCAGCGGATCCAGGAGACCCGCGCCGAAGACCCGTACCGTGTGCGCCCAGGCCTCCGGCGGCGCACCGAACACGGTGTGCACCTCCAGCTGCCGTACGACGAGGTCCGTGGGGTCCAGGCCCTGTGCGCCCGCCGCCGGGATGCCCGTGAGCACCAGCCGGCCGCCGCGTCTGAGCAGCGAGGCGGCGGTGGTCGCGGCGGTCGCCGAACCGGCCGTCTCGATCACCACGTCGAAGTCGGCGGGCAGCTCCTGGTCCCGGGTACGGAAGTCACTGGCGCCGAACTTCCGCGACAGCTCCGCACGATCCGGGCGGGTGCCCACCACCAGCAGCTCCGAGGGCGAACCCGCCTTCAGGAACTGCACGGCGAACATGCCGAGCGTGCCCGTGCCGACGACCGCCACCCGCTCGCCGGGCCGCGCGTTCGCCTTCAGCGCCGCCGCCGCGATGCAGGCGGCGGGCTCCAGGAGCGCCGCGGCCGTCAGGTCGGCGTCGTCCGGCAGGACGTGCAGCAGGCGCGCGGGCAGTGTGAGCGTGCCGGCCATGGCGCCGGGCTGGGTGAAGCCCGTCTCCTCGTAGCCGGCCGTGCACAACGTTGTCTCGCCCGCGTGGCAGCGGTCGCAGACCTGGCAGTTGCGGAAGCCCTCGCCCACCACCTTGCGGCCCACGAGGCCCCCGGGCACCCCGCTGCCGACCGCCTCGACCGTCCCCGACCACTCATGGCCCGGGGTCAGCGGATAGCGGACGTACCCCTCGGGACGGTTGCCCTGGTACACCTCGCGGTCGCTGCCGCAGATCCCGCTCGCGTGGACCCGTACCAGGGCCTCGCCCGCGGCGGGTGCCGTGGGCTCGTGGGGGGCCAGCCGGTGCTCGCCCGGCCCCTCGATGACGACGGCCTGGGATGCGGCGCTCATGACGGCTCCGTGGCGGTGGGACGGGTCGGGGTCCCGAAGGGGCGGTACGCCCCCCGGTCCGCCGCGCGGCCCGGCGACAGCGGCGACCGGCGGCTGGGCACAGCCTGCCACAAGCCCCTGTACAACTCGGTGCCGGGCGGCGTCACTTGCCGGCACCCTTCGGCTTGCGCTGCTCCCAGCCGTCCGCCCACAGGTCGAAGCGCGCCTGCTGCTGCGGGAACTCCGCCGCCGCGTCCGTGTCCAGCTCGACGCCCAGGCCCGGCTCGTGCGACAGCTCGAAGTAGCCGTCGACGACCTGCGGGGCGCCCTTCACGATCTTCTTGATGTCCGCGTCCGCGAAGTCGTTGAAGTGTTCGAGGATCTTGAAGTTCGGGGAGGAGAAGCCGACCTGGAGGGAAGCCGCGGTCAGGACCGGCCCGCCCACGTTGTGGGGCGCCACGAGAACGTAGTGGGCCTCGGCCGTCGCCGCCAGCTTCCGGGTCTCCCAGATGCCGCCGAGGTGGCCGACGTCGGGCTGGATGATGTCCACGGCCTGGCTCTCGAAGAGCTCACGGAACTCGATGCGATCGTGAATGCGCTCGCCGGTCGCGACCGGGATGTCGACCTTCGCCGCCACCTTCTCCAGCGCCTTCAGGTTCTCCGGCGGCACCGGCTCCTCCAGCCACGCGGGCTTGAAGGGGGCGAGCTCACGGGCGAGCCGGATGGCCGTGGCCGGCGAGAAGCGGCCGTGCATCTCCAGCATCAGCTCGGTGTCCGGGCCGATCGCGTCACGGACCGCCTCGATCAGCGAGACCGAGTACAGCGACTGCTCGTGGTCCAGCTCGAAGTGACCCGTCCCGAAGGGGTCGATCTTCAGCGCCTTGTACCCGCGCGCGACGACCTCCTGGGCCGCCTTGTGGTACGCCTCCGGAGTGCGCTCCGTGGTGTACCAGCCGTTCGCGTACGCCTTCACGCGGTCGGTGACCTTGCCGCCGAGCAGCTGCCACACGGGCACGCCCAGGGCCTTGCCCTTGATGTCCCAGCACGCCATCTCGATCACGGCGATACCGGACATGACGATCTCGCCGGCGCGCCCGTAGTCGCCGTACTTCATCCGGCGGACGAGGTCCTCGACGGCGAAGGGGTCGGAACCGAGGATGTGATTGGCCTGCGCCTCCCGCAGATAGCCGATCAGCGCGTCGGTGTGGCCCAGCATGCGGGTCTCACCGACCCCGGTGATGCCCTCGTCGGTGTGCACCTGGACATAGGTCAGGTTGCGCCATGGCGTCCCGACCACGTGTGTGCTGATTCCGGTGATGCGCACGGAGAATGCCCCTTGTCGTGCTCTGCGGCTGCTTTTACGAATCTGTTTCGACTGTTCGATATTTCGTCACACGTTCGAAATGCTGGCCAGACAGTAAGGATTGGGCGGCGGACGTGTCAATGGGTCGAACGAAGAACGGTTTCGGCGAGATGGCGAAGGAAGGCGGGGAATGGTCGGGCCTGTCCTCAACTGGCACACCCGAACGGGCAGTTCAGCACAGAACTTTCACAGCTGCGGCTGGGAACGTGACCTGAGCGGAGTTTAGTCTTCCGGCGTCATGGACTACTGCCTCCCGTGCCAACGGCACCTCAATGGCGCCCTCGCTTGCCCGGGGTGCGGTACACCGGCCGAAGCGAGCCGGGAGTACGCGGCCTCCCCGGACGACCGTGAGGACGCCGACGACCGCGACGAGGCGTCGGACGAGGGCGACGACTCCGGGCCGGAGGGCGAGGGCGGCGCGGGGCGCCGCGCCCGGCGCGGACGCGGCACGCGCGGCGGGAGCCGCGGGGTGCGGGCGAACCGGCGGGACCGCAAGGCCGCGCTGCACCGGCGGCGGCGCAAGCGGGTGCTCCTCGTGACGGCGGGGCTGCTGCTCGCGGCCGGCGGGCTGAGCCTCGCCGAACTGGGCATAGAGGCGCCGTCCTCCGAACCGAAGGCGTCCGCCGCGGAGAAGGCGTCCGCGGGGTCCTCGGCCTCCGCGGACGGGGCGTCGGCGACCGGGGGCGGGGGCGCCGGGTCGCCGGGGGCGTCGCCGTCCGCCTCGGAGTCGGAGAAGCCGAAGAAGTCCAAGAAGGACAAGGACGACGACGAGAAGGACAAGAAGGACGAGGAGGGGACGGAATCGGCCGATCCGTCGGCGACGGCTACGGACGGGCCGGCGTCCTCGGCCCCGGCCTCCGGCCCGTCCGCCCCCGAGGCGTCGGATCCTGGTACGCCGGATCCCGACCCGACGACGGACGCGCCGGACCCCGACCCGGAACCGACCCCCACGGAGTCGTCGTGCGACCGCTTCTTGTGGTGGTGCACGTAGCCGCTGGCCGCGGGTTCGTTTCCTGGGTGCGGGTGCATCGTGGCTGGCCGCGCAGTTCCCCGCGCCCCTAGGCGCCTAGGGG
>NZ_JBHWZP010000371.1:0-8755 GCF_042728395.1 Streptomyces sp. NPDC060205 | reverse complement strand
GTGGAAGTGGCCAATCTGACCGAGCCGGTCTCCGTGGGGCTATCACGCGTTGAGCATGGAGGGTTGAGAGCTGGCAGTCCGACGCTTTCGCCAAGATCGCGGCCAAGCCCCGAGCCTATGAAAGTTAGCGCAGAGAAGATCTAGCTCTCGTCATCTGATCCGTCGTCTCCGCCTTGATCTTCCGGGTAGCTGCGGCCGGGAGGTCGGAGCGTCAGGTCAGCTTCTGGGATTGACAGGCTCTGTCGCATAAGGAGGAGCATCTCAAGCTCAGCCTCATCGAACTTCTCCTGTCGCTCGTAGAAGCTTGGGTCGTCGGGAGCGTTATGTACGCCGTACTGGCCCCACGACCAGGCGGCGCTGTAGGCGGCGGAAGCAGCAGCGGCCACAGCTCGATCGGCGTAGAACTGCAACTGCGCGAGCTTGGCGAAAGCGTCGGACTGCCAGCTCTCAACCCTCCATGCTCAACGCGTGATAGCCCCACGGAGACCGGCTCGGTCAGATTGGCCACTTCCACGCCGAAAGCTGTAGCAAGCCAGCCAACAGATGCCCTGAGAGATATGCGCTGCTCCTCAGGCATCGGCGTGGCGAGGACCGGGCAGCACGGAACCATGGGCCCACAAGCAGGCGACCCTGCGACATCCGAGGAAGCGACTGCACACTCGCGACTCTGGGCGTACTTCCTCCATGAGGACAACATGATCATGCAAAGAGGGAACCTGTTCCTCGTTGCCCAGTCGCTACAGCTGGTTGCCTACACAGCGATCCTATCGACCAGCAACGAGACCGATCAGCACCCAAGCGGCATCGTCACGGCCCACGTTATCGCAGCCTTTGGAATCGTATTGGCCGCAATCTGGATCTACGTCGGCCATCGACAGATCCGATACACGAACGCACTTCGAGCCAGGCTCGCAGCCACAGTGAGCGACTTCGCCGAGACCCAGGCCGCCATCCACCTACGAGGCCCCAAGGCTGCCGTGTTCATCGCCTACACGATCCCTGCCCTCGCGGGAATCTTGTGGTCTCTTCTCCTGGCCGTGAGCTGACTCGCACATCTCCCCTGGCATCCGACACACCCCCACGCGCCAGCCAACTAGTCACCGAACGAAGCCGAATCGCTACCTACTGCAATACAGCCAGATTCACTCACACTCGAATACATAGGGGCATTAGGGGATCAAGAGTGGTTATGCCATCGCCGTGGAGAGCCAAGCACGACCGTGCGCGATCGAGGTCGGATCGACCTCATGGCCAGACTCTGCGAGCCGGCCTGGAACCTCCTCGCGAACGAGATGGCCGAAGTCGACAGTGCCACAGCTGCACCACGGCCTGAGCCTGATCCCGACGACGTGGCATGGATCGAGCCGCCAACTTGCCCCAAGTGCGGAGCGCCGATCAGCATGCATCCGACCAACTACGACCGGTGGGTCAGCCTAGCCATGGTGGAACTGCCCGCCAAAGACGTCCCAGAGGCCTTCCGCTGGCGCTTGACGAAGCTGCCGGGCCGATCCCTCATCGTCACCGATATCGTGGCTGTACGGGTCCATGGAGTCGATCCACTACCCGGTGAACCCGTCGCGCCGGCGCACCGCATGATGTGCGGGCCCGATCGAGCAGCGACCGGCGGGGAACAACGGGGAACGCCGGCCAGCGAGTTGGTAACGTGCAGGTCATCGTTCCGCCACGTCAGTCCGCATCCGCATACGCGATCTTCCAAACTGGTGCTCCAGGGCCGGGCAGCGGCGCTTGGCTAAGCCATTCAGACCCCGCCGCCCTCGCGGGCTCCGCTCGCACAACGCCGAAACTCAACGAGACCGTGCAGTGCGCCTACTGACGGTGGCAAGCAGCGCAACTCATCGCGGACCCGTCACTGACCGAGGTTCCAACATCACAGACTCCACTCACCAGAGCACTGCGAGTGAGTAACCTTGCCGCAAGCATGGTGGAGGCGGTGCTGCCAGGGGTGTGGGACTCAAGTGGGCAGTGTCCAGGGCCGAAGACGGAGGGGTTTGCGTGTCAGTTGGCGCCAGCGAGGCATACGCAGAGAGCCTGGACCTGACACCGTCGCCACGGCTCCTTGAGGTACTTGGCGACATCCCCTACAAGCCGTGGCAATGCCTCGCGGAGCTGATCGATAACGCATTTGACGACTTCCTGTCAGATGGTGACCGAGATGTGAGCGACCCCCCCTATGTTCGTGTCACGTTGCCGAAGTCCGGCACCACCCGCGAGGGCGACGAGATCGTGTGCGTGGCGGACAACGGGCGCGGCATGGGTCTGGAGGCATTCCAACTCGCACTGCGCGCTGGTTACAGCCAGAACAGCCGATACGGAAGCCTCGGACTGTTTGGCATGGGGTTCAACATCGCGACGGCTAATCTGGGATCCGTTACCGAGGTACGGACTACCCGATCAGGTGATCGTGAATGGCTGATTGCGGAAATCAACTTCCTTGACATGCAGCAGCATGGCGAATTCAAGGCCCCGCTGCGGCGTGAACCCAAGGATGACCCCACGATGCACGGGACCGAGATCACTGTGCGTCAACTGCGGCCCGACACACGAACCGCCCTGCGTCGCCCGCAGCTGCCGTCCACCATTCGGGAGCAACTGGGCAAGGTTTACTCCTATTTGCTCCGCGGTGGGGACGTTCTTCCAGAGCTTCCCGGGGCCGAACTTAAGGGGCGAGGCTTTCGGCTATTCGTCAACAACACTCTTGTGCGGCCGCGCTTGCCGTGTGTCTGGGACGCCCAGCGATCGGTGACCTATCGAGGTACCGACGTGAAGGCGATCCAACCGATTGATATCTCCTTGCCTTCGGCTTGGGCATGCCAAGATTGTGGTCACTGGCATCGCATATCTCTAGAGACCTGTGTCGAGTGCGGCAGCGCGAACCTTGAGCTTCGAGAACGCCGGATCATCGGCTGGGTGGGCATCCAGCGCTATTTGCACACCAGCGACTTTGGTATCGACTTCCTCAGGAATGGGCGGAAGATCCTGATCTCCGATCGAAGTCTCTTCGAGTGGGAGCACCCCGACACAGGGGAAACTCTGACCGAGTATCCGATCGAGCTCGGCGCTACGGTGGGCGGCCGAATTGTGGGCGAGATACATCTGGACCATGTGCCCGTGACCTACCAGAAGAACGACTTCAAAAGAGATTCCCGGGACTGGATCACCGCCGTCCACAAAATTCGCGGAGAGGGCCCCCTCCAGCCGAACAAAGCGAAAGCGTATGGGTACTCGCCGAACGACTCGTACGTAGGACGTCTGTTCAACGCCTTCCGTAGAAATGAACCGGGCCTCAAGAACCTTGTACCTGGGAATGGAGAGAACTCGCTTCACGAGCTGGCAAGAGAGTGGGCAGGCTCGTTCCGTAAGGGGCTCGCCGAATTCCTCACCGATGAGAAATGGTACGAGGCCGCGCGACAACACGATGAGATCAAGCGGGGCCGACGCCCAGCTCCTTCCGGGGGCGGAGCCAGCACCCCACCGCCGTCGCGTGGTTCCGCCCGCGACACTCAAGAGCAGTCTGACGATCTACTCAGCCGCACAGGGCTCGGGCTAGGGAACTCCTCTGCCAGCACGACGAGCAGCTCGCCGGACGCCACCACGCCGCCGCCCCAGCCGGAGACAGAGGATGAGCGCTTCGCCAGATACCGTACCGGGGCACGTCGGCTGACCGACCTCAGCGGAGCGGTGTCCGTGGCCACCCTGGGTCGGCGCATGGTCACGGTGTACGTCACACCTGAGCCGCTCCTGGACCATTCAGGCCGGCCGACCCCGTGCGTATCGCACACCCTGCGCGGCAACGCAATTGAGGTGTTCGTCCACGGAGATCATCCAGTGTTCAGGGAATTCGGGCGCGATCCCCGCGACTACGCGATCATCGAGATCGCAGAGGCACTACGCGCACTCGCCAGCACCGATGACAGCGCCGCACGTGTCGCTGCCGAGGTCACCCAGCAATTCCCGGATCAGCGGTTTACCGACGCGGCCCTACGAGAGCGGGCGGGCGCCCTGCTCGGCCGGGTGCGAGAGGGCATCCAACGGGTCGGCGCTGCCCGTGCCGCCTCCTTGTGGGCGAGCCTCCCTGCCACGGAGAAACAGACTGCGGAGAAGCACGCCGCCGGAGCGGACCCCCGATTGGTATGGCCCGTAGCCACCGGGAACGGCGACTTCATCGCACACATCACCGCGGAGGGCATCGCCGCAATCATCCGTGCACATCCCGAGCTGGTGATGGATGGCGCCGTCTTCTCCACGACTTGGTCGACGTGGAACGACCCCGACGCTCGCGATGCCCAGGTCGAGCGCCTTGGACGACTGCTTGAGGTGACGGGATCATTCCTGAGCAACATCAGTGGTAAGACCCGCCTCGATCTCGCGATGATGCGCATGACACTCGACGTGATCGAAGAAGAGATAGCCGATGAGGAGTCGACGTGAGCTCATCCTTCATGGCTCCCGATTTCCTTCTGGACATCGGTCCTGCAGCCTTTCCACGGCAGGTTGAGCGGCTCATGCTGCACCTCGGCTTCACCGATGTAGTCAACGTCGATGGCCCAAACGATCACGGCGGCGATATCCTCGGGACGCTCAACGGCCAGCGCTGGGTCTTCCAGGCGAAGTGGAAGGCACGCGGCACGGTGGCACCGAGCGCGATCGACGAGGTCATCAACGCGAAGGCGTTCTATCGAACGCACCGAGCGGCGGTTGTCACCAATGCCAGATTCGGCCCGAAGAGCGAGGAACGGCGCGAAGCGCTGCGCCGAGTGGGCCATCCGATCGAGTTCTGGTCGGGGCGCGAGCTGGTCGACCTGTACAACAGCGATCAGTTGTGTTCTGAACGGCTACCAGAACGCCCCCTGCGCGAGTATCAGGCCAAAGCTTTTGAGCGGCTAGTGGAGGACCTGGAGGGCACGGGTCGTGCCCTGTTGATCCTCGCGACCGGCTTGGGCAAGACTGTGATCGGAGGAGAGATTGTCGCACGCCATCTACGCCTTCACCCATCCGACAAGATCCTTGTCGTCGCCCATACAAAAGATCTCGTTGAACAACTAGAGCGCGCACTCTGGTTCCACGTGCCCAAGGCCGCACGCACCCAGCTGCTGACCGGCGACCATAAACCGGATGATCTCCGCGGCATCACGTGCGCCACGGTGGCCACCGCGCTCACGTACGTGCGCAGCGGTTACAAGCCCGCGCTAGTCATGGTGGACGAGGCGCACCATGTGTCCAAAGATGGATACTTCGCCGAATTGCTCGACCGCCTGGTCGATGTGCCTCGACTTGGAGTGACGGCAACGCCTTGGCGCGGAGACCGATTTGACATCCGGAACAGTTTCGGCGAGCCCAGTTACACCCTGGGCATCGACGGCGGCATGAGGCTCGGCTACCTCGCTGAAGTTCGCTACCGACTCTTTACAGACAATATCGACTGGGATTTTGTCCAGACGGCAAGCCAACACAACTACAGCGTAAGGGATCTGAACGCCCGGCTGTTTCTACCCGAACGCGATGAAGCGATCCGCGATCGACTCATCGAGACGTGGGCGCATATCAAGGAACCCCGGGCCGTAGTATTCTGCCGCACCGTCGAGCATGCCGAGCGCCTAGCCAAACTACTCAACCAAGTCCCCCAGTGGAAGAACGTGAAGGCGGTCCACGCCGGCCTGGATCGCAGGGATCGACAGCTGCGGCTCATGGCCTTCCGCCAGGGCGAGATCCCCATCATCACCGCTGTCGACATCCTCAACGAAGGGGTCGACATCCCGGACGTCAACATCCTGTGCTTCGCGCGCGTCACACACAGCCGACGCATCTTCGTCCAACAGCTTGGCCGCGGGCTGCGACTCCGCGAGGGAAAGAGCCACGTCGAGACCCTGGACTTCGTCAGCGACATCAGAAGAGTTGCGGCGATCATGAGCCTTCGCGAGCAAGTCTCCGCAGACGAATTCGAAACGCTGCGGCTGGCCCCGACGGGCACACGCTTTGAGTTCACTGACGCTCGGGCGGAGAGCCTCATGCAAGAATGGATCAAGGACGCAGCGAGCCTGGAGACCGCCCTCGACGAGCACCGCCTCCAATTCCCCGATCCCGAATCACTGCTTGGGCAAGCATGAGCGAAATTCCGGAATCCGTCCGGCGCGAGGTAATCAGAGATATCTACCGCAAAGCGGATGAACTGGGCTGGGATGGCCTCAGCGCGGTAGACCGCACTGCTTGGTACGACCGCTGGGTTGACGACGAGAAGTTGGGCGGCGTTCTGACCCGCTACATGCCCCGCGAGCGTGCGCGCATGTGGATCAAAGACGTGCCGATGAAGCATTACAACCGGGCACGCAGCGGGATCGGACCGTACGCGGACCTGGCGGGCACCCCGCTCCCAAGCGCCTACGACATAGCCCGGATCGCTCTGGGAGAGGACTGGACGGTGCTGGGCGGAACCTTGCAGGAGAAGCCTAACCGGTGCCAAGTGACCGACGGCCGCCGCCAGATGCTGATGATCTGGGGTAACCCACGAAACCTCAAGAGTCTGGTATGGGCTGGCCTCAATGCACGCGTTGACGGGCTACCGTCCCCCGTCGCGGTCATCAACCTGCTACAAGGAGAACGCCTCACCGAGAGCGAGCGGCTGCGTTATGAGAGGGTCTGCCAGCTCGCTGGTCTCGATCTCCGGGTGATCACCACACGTGCGACCCGGACGACGTCCGCGAACCGAGAGGTACCAACACTGCGGCTACCAGACAGCTAAACTCATTCACGAACTTGGAGGTACGGCCGTGCGCGATCCCGCTGTGACGAGCCGCATCATGGCGGCTGTACGGAATCGGGACACCAAGCCGGAGGTCGCACTCAGGAGCGCACTGTGGCGTCGCGGCCTGCGCTACCGTATCCGAACCACGCTTACGGGCAAGCCTGACATCACCTTCCCCGGGGCGAAGCTAGTCGTGTTCGTGGACGGCGATTTCTGGCACGGTAATGCCTGGCGAATCAGAGGACTGCCCAGCTTCGAAGCGCAGTTCGGCCGCATGAACAATCCGGACTTCTGGCGCGCTAAATTACTCAAGAACATGGCACGGGATGCCGAGGTTAATTCGGCACTCACTCAAGCTGGTTGGACCGTCTACCGAGTCTTCGAGTCACGGTTGAAACGAGACCTCGACGAAGTCGTGGGGGAAATCTTCCAGATAGTCCGCGCTGAGATGCCACGGTGAGTAACCATCGAACAGGCGTTATCCGGTCTCACTCAAGCTATGACAAGGAGTCTAGATGCCACGGTCGGTAGAGTTGTTCGCTGGCGGTGGCGGCATGGCCATAGGAATGTTCAATGCGGGTTTCGAGCACGAGCAATTGATCGAGAAAGACCCGCGAGCATGCCACATTTTGCGAACGAATGCGGACCGTTCTCCGGATCTGTGGAAACGAGAACACGTTCGCGAGACTGACGTCCGTACGTGGCTAAAAGAGGTTCCCAGTCTCGGACTGGAAGGCATCGACCTAGTGGCTGGCGGCCCCCCTTGTCAACCTTTCTCGATCAGTGGAGCTCACGCGGGCGAGAACGACGAAAGGAACATGTTCCCGGCTTCCGTAGAATCCGTACGTATCCTCCGGCCCAAATGCTTTGTATTTGAGAATGTACCCGGACTGCTACGCCCCTCTTTCAAGCCATATTACGATTATATCGCTGATTGGCTGACCAAGCCGTCTGTCAGGCCAAGAAATAAGGACGAGTATTGGACAACCCACCACGACCGCATCCTCAAGACGAAACGACCTGGTCTCGCTTATAGAGTCCACAAGCAGGTGATCGACGCCGCCGATATTGGCGTGCCTCAGGCCCGCAAACGAGTCTTCCTGGTTGGCATAAGAACAGATCTACCCGGCGTGGACCGATGGGCCGCCGTGCAACCAACGCACACTAAGGACCAATTGCTTCGTGAGCAATGGATCACGGGGACATACTGGCAGCGACACGAGATTGAAATGCCGGACATTCCGGAACGATATCGATCGCGTGTCGAGCTGCTGCGTAGCACAGGCGATTGGGCAGAAAAGGAAGTCGCATGGCGAACAACTCGGGACGCAATATCCGATCTGCCGTCGCCGAAAGATGATGTAGATACCCCCACCGTTCTAAACCATCGGGGTATCCCCGGAGCACGGGTCTACGACCGCCATCGCGGCGGATGGATTGACTGGCCCGCCAAGACACTCAAAGCCGGCGTCCACGGTGTCGCAGGCGGCGAAGCCATGATCCGCTTCCACGACGACTCAGTCCGCTACCTCACGGTGCGAGAGTCCGCCCGAATCCAAACCTTCCCGGATGACTATGAGATTCCCGGCACCAGGACGGCGGCCATGCGCGCGCTCGGAAATGCGGTAGCCGTTGAGGTCGCGGCAGAGATTGGCCGACGCCTCCGGCTGGTACTCGAAGACGAAGCAAATAGCGTAAGCGGTGGTTCAGCCCGGGCCGTAGCGCAGCATCGGCTAGCGGACGACGGAAGCGGTCAGCAACTCTGCTGACACCGCCGCTCGGGCATCAGGGTGAGCCGCATGCCGAGTCTGTGGACTATTGGTGGACTGGTCGCCTGTCATCGGTGCGTGAAGCGGCCGTGGCCTGCGTACATGTCCGAGACTCAAGCGGCCTCCGGAGCCGTGTGCTTCTCGACCAGGTCGGTGCGGTGAGGCAGGACGTACAGGCGCGCGATCAGTCAGCCGCTTTAACCAGTTGCCGTCGACAACAGCAAGG
>NZ_JBHWZP010000370.1:0-8762 GCF_042728395.1 Streptomyces sp. NPDC060205 | reverse complement strand
CCGGCTGGCAGGGTGCAAGGAGTGTCCACGCACCTGCAGCCGCGATACGAGGGCAGGGCGCAGCCCGCCCCGAGGGGCGCGGGGAACTGCGCGACCAGCCCCCACCGGCCCGCAGCAGTCATACGGCCGAGGACAGGGCGCAGCCCGTCCCAAGGGGCGCGGGGAACTGCGCGACCAGCCCCCACCCACCCGCAGCCGACACACGGCCGAGGACAGGGCGCAGCCAGTCCCGAGGGGCGCGGGGAACTGCGCGAACAGCCCCCACGCACCCGCCCCGCAGGGTCACCGCACCCGTCGTGCCACAGTGAACCGGTCGACCTCCTCACCGGTCTCCGCGACCCCCGTCACCTCAAGCGTCGCAAGACGCCCCCGACCGGCCGGCGTCACATCCACCCGCAGGAACGAGTAGTCCAGGTACCGCACCCGAGACCACGCGACGGTCTCCTTCTGCCGTCCGCCGTCCGCAAGGCACACGAAGGACGACACGGAGTCTTCGTCCTTCACATGCCCCTCGTACGACTCCTCCGCGCTGAACGCGTACAGACTCCGCCCCGCCGCCCCCGCGGTCACGTACACGACCCCGTCCGTCTCGGGATACGCGGTCCCTCCGATGGGCAGCTCCTTGGCGACCGCGTTCCCCTTGAGGACATCGGTCCGCTCGTACACGTGGTTGTGCCCGTTGATCACCAGATCGACCGTGTACTTCTCGAACAACGGCACCCACTCCTGCCGCACCCCGCCCTCGGAGGCGTGCGCGGTGGACGTGCAGTACGCGCAGTGGTGGAAGAAGACCACGACGAAGTCGATGCCCTCCGCGGCCCGGTACTTCTTGAGCTGCGTCTCCAGCCACCTGGTCTGCGTACCGCCGGAGATCCCGAGGTTGGCCGGGATCTCGAAGGAGATGTCGTTGGCGTCGAGCGAGATGACCGCCGTGTTGCCGTGCACGAAGGTGTAGACGCCGGGCAGGTTCTTGCTGTCGGGCCCGTTCCCGGGAAGCCGCCAGCGGGCCTCCTCGCCGCCGTAGCCGTTCGGGGAGTACCAGGCCTCCATGTCGTGGTTGCCGTACGACACCATCCACGGCACCTGCTTGGCGACGGACTCGGTCTGCGCGAGGAACTGGTCCCAGGTCCGCGAGTCGTACCCGGTGTCCTCCTTCTTGCCCATGCCGGACGGGTCCGCGTACGCGATGTCACCGGCGTGCAGATGGAACGCGGGCTCCTGCGCGAGGATCAGGCTGTCGTTGGCGAGCCCGTGGTAGCTGACGCCCTGGTCGCCGAAGGCGGTGAAGGTGAACGGCTCGGCGTGCGCGGGCGCGGTCGTGAACGTCCCGATCGTGCCCGCGAACCGCGGCTGCGCCGGATCGAAGCCCTCGTGCCCGACGCCGTAGTAGTAGGTGCGCCCGGGCCGCAGCCGGCTCAGCTCGGCGTGCAGGTAGTACTGCGTGTGATCGCCACTGGCTCCGACCCCCGCCGGGGTGAAGAGCGTGCGGACCTCGGCCTCGATCTTCCGGGAGAGGTCCCACGGATGGGCACCGATCCGGATGTACGGCTTGCGCACGGCGACCGGGACCTGCCAGGAGACGGTCATCCGGGTCCGCGCGTCGGCCCCGTACGCGAGGTGCCGGCCGAAGGGCGCGACGAGCGCCCCGTCGACCTTCCCGGCGGCGGAGGCCGAGGCGGTCGCGGCGCCACGCGCGGCCCCCGGCACGGCGGCCTGCGCGCTCGCCCCCGTCAGGAACGCGCCACCCACGACGGCACCCACGGTGACGGCCCCGCCTCTGATCATCGTGCGTCGGGAGAATCTGGAGTGCAGGTACTCGTGCTGCTCGGCCATGCTCATGCGCCCGGCGAGCCGCTCGGGGATCCCCATACGTGGAATGTCCATGGCTGAAAAGGTGCTCCCGGCAACCATCCACCCGCGGGCCACAGGGTGAACAGGCCCCGAACAGGCTCCCATAAGAGTTTCAACAGCCCCTTGCCCGAAATCGGGCAGGATCCTTGCGATTGCCCGCGCTTTACCCCAGGATCAACGGGTGCACGACGACCTTGTTGATCACCTGACGCGCTCCTCGCCCCTCAGCCGGGGCGAGGCACTGCGGGTGATCCAGGACGTGCTCGCCTACTTCGACGAGACGACGGAGGACTACGTCCGTCGCCGCCACCGGGAGCTCCAGGCACAGGGCCTGGTCAACTCGGCGATCTTCGAACGGATCAGGGCGGACCTCGAATACCGCGCGGTCGCACCGCCGGAGCTCACGCTCCGGCAGGTGCGCCGCATCGTCTACGGCTAGGAACTTCTCTGTATGTGCGGAATCGTGGGATACATCGGCAGGCGCGACGTGGCGCCGCTCCTCCTGGAGGGCCTGCAGCGCCTGGAGTACCGCGGCTACGACTCGGCCGGTCTCGTCGTGACGTCACCGAAGACGGCCGGTCTGAAGATGGTCAAGGCCAAGGGCCGCGTCCGTGACCTGGAGGCCCGCGTCCCCAAGCGCTTCGCGGGCACCACGGGCATCGCCCACACCCGCTGGGCCACCCACGGCGCCCCCTCCGACGAGAACGCGCACCCGCACATGTCGGCCGACAACAAGGTCGCGGTCGTCCACAACGGCATCATCGACAACGCCTCCGACCTGCGCAAGAAGCTGGAGGCGGAGGGCGTCGAGTTCCTCTCGGAGACCGACACCGAGGTCCTCACGCACCTCATCGCCCGCTCCTCCGCCGAGAAGCTGGAGGACAAGGTCCGCGAGACCCTCCGGCTGATCGAGGGCACGTACGGCATCGCCGTGATGCACGCCGACCACGCGGACCGCATCGTCGTCGCCCGCAACGGCTCGCCGGTCGTCCTCGGTATCGGCGAGAAGGAGATGTTCGTCGCCTCGGACATCGCCGCGCTGGTCACCCACACCCGCCAGATCGTCACGCTCGACGACGGCGAGATGGCGACGCTGAAGGCCGACGACTTCCGTACGTACACCACCGAGGGCACCCGTACGACGGCCGAGCCGACCACCGTGGAGTGGGAGGCCGCCTCCTACGACATGGGCGGCCACGACACGTACATGCACAAGGAGATCCACGAGCAGGCCGAGGCCGTGGACCGGGTGCTGCGCGGCCGGATCGACGACCGGTTCTCGACCGTGCACCTGGGCGGGCTGAACCTGGACGCCCGCGAGGCGCGCAAGATCCGCCGCGTGAAGATCCTCGGCTGCGGCACCTCGTACCACGCGGGCATGATCGGCGCGCAGATGATAGAGGAGCTGGCCCGTATCCCCGCGGACGCCGAGCCCGCCTCGGAGTTCCGCTACCGCAACGCGGTCGTCGACCCCGACACGCTGTACGTGGCGGTGTCCCAGTCCGGCGAGACGTACGACGTGCTGGCCGCCGTGCAGGAGCTGAAGCGCAAGGGCGCCCGGGTGCTGGGCATCGTGAACGTGGTCGGTTCGGCCATCGCCCGCGAGGCGGACGGCGGCATGTACGTGCACGCCGGCCCTGAGGTCTGCGTGGTCTCCACCAAGTGCTTCACCAACACCACGGTCGCCTTCGCGCTGCTCGCCCTGCACCTGGGCCGCACCCGTGACCTGTCGGTCTCCGACGGCAAGCGGATCATCGAGGGCCTGCGCAAGCTGCCCGGCCAGATCACGGAGATCCTCGACCAGGAGGACGAGATCAAGAAGCTGGCCGAGCAGTACGCCGAGGCCCGCTCGATGCTCTTCATCGGCCGTGTACGCGGCTATCCGGTGGCCCGCGAGGCCTCGCTGAAGCTGAAGGAGGTCTCGTACATCCACGCCGAGGCCTACCCCGCCTCGGAGCTGAAGCACGGCCCGCTCGCGCTGATCGAGCCCGCGCTGCCGACGGTCGCGATCGTCCCGAACGACGACCTGCTGGAGAAGAACCGCGCGGCCCTGGAGGAGATCAAGGCCCGCAGCGGCAAGATCCTCGCCGTGGCCCACGAGCACCAGGAGAAGGCCGACCAGACGATCCTCGTCCCGAAGAACGAGGACGAACTCGACCCCATCCTGATGGGCATCCCCCTCCAACTCCTCGCCTACCACACGGCCCTGTCCCTCGGCCGAGACATCGACAAGCCGAGGAACCTGGCAAAGTCGGTAACGGTCGAATAGCCCCGCAAGGGGCGCGCCCCATAAGGGGCGCGGGGAACGGCGCAGTCTTTTCGCCCCTAAGGGGCGCGGGGAACTGCGCGACCAGCCCCCACCGGACCCGCAGAGGCAACGCACCGCACCGCACCGCAAAGGAACGGAACGGACCCCCACGTGTCGCCACCAGACACGCGGGGGTCCGTTCACACGCCGGGGCCGCCCAAAACCCCGGCTGGCTGCCCACCACCGGTAACCGTCACGCTCCGGCCGGCAGCACGTACACGCTCGTCAACACCGCCCAACGACGGCAAACCTGCTGCCTATATGCCCTTCACAAGCACACAAACACATCTACGCATGAGTAGTTTTGCCGTGCCACGAAAGGGAGTTGCCGCGCCCCGGGACGCATGTCACCTGGGAAGAAGCCGAGTTACGAACCGAGCAGCGGTCCGCGTTACGGAATGACCACCACGGGCCGCTGCGCCCGCTTGGCCAGCCGACCCGCGACCGACCCGAAGATGCGCCCGACGATCCCGTGGGTCGACCCCACCACGATCGCGTCGGCCTCGTACTCCCGCCCCACCTCTTCGAGTTCGTGGCAGATGTCGCCACCGCGCTCGACGAGGATCCACGGGACCTCGGCCAGATACTCCGCGCAGGCCAGCTCAAGACCGAGCACCTCGGTGCGGTGGTCCGGGACGTCCACGAAGACGGGGGGCTCGCAGCCGGCCCACACCGTGGTGGGCAGCCGGTTCGCGACGTGCACGATGATCAGGCCCGATCCGGAGCGGCAGGCCATGCCGATCGCGTACGCGAGGGCGCGCTCGCTGGATGTCGAGCCGTCGAAGCCCACGACGACGCCGTGCTTGAAGGCTGGGTCGCAGGACTGGCGTGTCTCTTCCGCCGCCAAGGGCTCGGCCGCCGTGTGATCGGCGACGGGGCGCTTGCGGTCCGCGGGTTCGAATTCGTGACCGGCCATGGGTGTCTCGGCGTTCGGATCCTCTTGGGTGGGCCGACAGGAGCTGCGGAGCTGTGTCCGGGAATCATCTTCCCAACCCCATACCCCCCAGGGTACGGCGGCACGCCTCCTCTGCCCAGATCCCGCTCTCGCCGCGGGAGGGTTCCCCGGAGCATGCCCGAGAGCACGCCCTTAACGCAACGGTTGCTGCCCCGTACAGCCGTTTCACCCAACACCCCCAAGCCCAGAGAGGGCAAAGCCCGAAGGGGCGCGGGGAACGGCACGACAAGCCCCCACAGACCCGCGGCCGAACATACGGCCCAGGACAGGGCGCAGCCCGTCCCGAGGGGCGCGGGGAACGGCGCGACAAGCCCCCACAGACCCGCACCCGACATACGACCCAGGACAGGGCGCAGCCCGTCCCAAGGGGCGCGGGGAACGGCGCGACCGGCCCCCACCGGACCCGCACCCGACAACCACACTCCGGGGCGAAGCCCGTAAGGGGCGCGGGGAACTGCGCGACAAGCCCCCACAGCCCCGCACCCGACGCCCCCACCCCACGGCGGAGCCGGGAGCTCCCAGGGGAACCCTGGGAAAACCCCCCGTGACCGCCCGCTCGAACAAGCGTTGAACCCACGTACCCCACACCCCCCAGGGAGGAGCCCACCGTGCCCGTCCACCACACGACCGCACCCCACCCTCCCGCCGCCACCACTACCGCCACCACTACCGCCACCACCACCGCCCCCAAAGCCAGGCCCGCCACACAGGACACCGCCACGGACGTGGTCCGCTGGGCGGCCTTCAGCTGCGTCCTGGTTCCGGTCGTCCTCGTCGGGTACGGGACCTCACTGGCGGGCGCGGCCGGCACGGCCCTGGGCCTCGCCGCGGTGACGGCCACCTGCCGCGTACTGCTGCGCCGCTCCGAGCGCGGCGCGGCGCACCTGCGCGCGACGGAGCGGACACCGCATCATGTGCGGCATGACGGGGCAGACGACGGTGATCACCGTGGCGACCGTCACTACGGCCAGGACAGCCACGACGGTCGGGACGAACGCCGGCACGAACGCTGGCACGCCGGTGGAAATACGCCGGTTGACTGACCGGTTTGTGCGCACGCGCCCGCTGCTTTTCAGCCAACTTCCATACCCTGCGTACCCCTTGGCCGAACCACCCCCCAACCCCCGTTCGACCTGCACCGAAAGGGTCCCGTAGGGTGCCCGCACCCTACGGGGACCGGCCACGGGGACGAGGCGCACTTCCCTGTGCGGCCCACGAGTGCAACGCTTCGTGATCGAATGCTTCACGCCAAGTTGCCATGTCGACAATCTGCCGAGTGCTGAACTGGCCACCTCGGCACCACACGACACAGTAGATTCGATCTTGACGTCTTACGGCGGGGGACTCGTGCAGGACCGAGGGGAAACGTGCAGGAGCGACACAACCGAGGAGCCGCGACCACCGAGGGGGGCTTAGCAGGATGAGCCACGACTCCACTGCCGCGCCGGAAGCCGCAGTCCGGAAACTGTCCGGGCGACGCCGCAAGGAGATCGTCGCGGTGCTGCTGTTCAGCGGCGGCCCCATCTTCGAGAGTTCCATACCGCTGTCGGTGTTCGGCATCGACCGCCAGGACGCCGGCGTACCGCGGTATCGACTACTGGTGTGCGCCGGTGAGGAAGGCCCGCTGCGGACCACAGGTGGCCTGGAACTCACCGCGCCCAACGGGCTGGAGGCGATCTCCCGCGCGGGCACCGTTGTCGTGCCCGCCTGGCGGTCGATCACCTCACCGCCACCGGAGGAGGCGCTCGACGCGCTGCGCCGGGCACATGAGGAGGGCGCCCGCATAGTCGGGCTGTGCACCGGCGCCTTCGTGCTCGCCGCGGCAGGGCTGCTGGACGGCCGTCCCGCGACCACACACTGGATGTACGCACCGACGCTGGCCAAGCGCTATCCGTCGGTGCATGTCGATCCCCGCGAGCTGTTCGTGGACGACGGCGACGTGCTGACGTCGGCGGGCACCGCGGCGGGGATCGACCTGTGTCTGCACATAGTGCGGACGGACCACGGGAACGAGGCGGCCGGGGCACTGGCCCGCCGACTGGTGGTCCCGCCCCGGCGCAGCGGCGGCCAGGAGCGCTATCTCGATCGGTCTTTACCAGAGGAGATCGGCGCCGACCCCCTCGCGGAGGTCGTCGCCTGGGCACTGGAGCACCTCCACGAACAGTTCGACGTGGAGACGCTGGCGGCACGCGCGTACATGAGCAGGCGTACGTTCGACCGCCGGTTCCGCTCGCTCACCGGGAGCGCTCCCCTGCAGTGGCTGATCACGCAGCGGGTGCTCCAGGCGCAGCGGCTCCTGGAGACGTCCGACTACTCGGTGGACGAGGTCGCGGGCCGCTGCGGCTTCCGTTCGCCGGTGGCGCTGCGCGGGCACTTCCGCCGCCAGCTCGGCTCCTCCCCGGCGGCGTACCGCGCCGCGTACCGGGCACGCCGCCCGCAGGGTGAGAAGCAGAGCGACCCGGACGGTGCGCCGCCACCGGCGCCGCCGGTGCTGCAGCAGGAGTCGCCCGTGCCGTTCCAGACCCGCCGCACGGCGGCCGCCCACGCGGTCGGCGCGGCGGCCTCGTCCCTCTCCGCGGACGCAGGCCGCCCGGGCGGCGAGCTGTACGCGGCCGGACGGCACAGCCTGCCGGGCCAGCGGAGCGCGCCCTAGCTCCGCGGTGACGTCGTGTGCCGGCCCCGGACCCTTCACGGTCCGGGGCCGGCGCCGTTCGCGGCCCCGGCCCCGCCGCTCCGTCGCCCCGCCGGTCACGACTGCCGAGGTCCCGGGCCTGCCCGGGCGGGTGAGCGGGCCGTAGGGTGAGCCCATGAACGATCGCATGGTGTGGATCGACTGCGAGATGACCGGTCTCTCGCTGTCGGAGGACGCGCTCATCGAGGTGGCCGCGCTGGTGACCGACTCGGAGCTCAACGTGCTCGGCGAGGGGGTGGACATCGTGATCCGTCCGCCGGACGCCGCGCTGGAGACGATGCCGGAGGTGGTGCGCACCATGCACACGTCCTCCGGACTCCTCGACGAGCTGGCCGCGGGCACCACCCTGGCCGCCGCGGAGGAGGAGGTCCTCTCCTACATCCGTGAGCACGTCAAGGAACCGGGCAAGGCCCCGCTGTGCGGGAACTCGGTGGGCACGGACCGCGGCTTCCTGCTGCGGGACATGGCGACCCTGGAGGCGTACCTCCACTACCGGATCGTGGACGTCTCCTCCGTGAAGGAGCTGGCCCGCCGCTGGTACCCCCGGACGTACTTCAACAGTCCCGACAAGAACGGCAACCACCGGGCGCTGGCCGACATCCGCGAGTCGATCGCCGAGCTGCGCTACTACCGCGAGGCGATCTTCGTCCCGCAGCCCGGACCGGACTCGGACACGGCCCGTTCCATCGCCGCGAAGCACGTCCTGCCCGCGCAGTAGCCCCCGCCGTAAAGGCGGGAGCGAGCACCCCTTCGGACCCTGTACACTTTTTCTCGGCCGGTCGGTGAACCACTTCAGGTGAACCAAGCGCAGGATCGCCGGTCATGGTGGGTGTAGCTCAGCTGGTAGAGCACCTGGTTGTGGTCCAGGATGCCGCGGGTTCAAGTCCCGTCACTCACCCTCGACGAGCACCGGCTCGTGCCGGTGGACGAGCGGGCGCTTGTAGTCGATCTCGTGG